>NZ_JBVHMR010000014.1:0-252092 GCF_055558375.1 Streptomyces sp. NPDC025793
CCGCTACGAACGGAAAGCCGACCACTTCCTCGCCTTCACCAGCATTGCCTGCACCCTGATCTGCTACCGCAGACTCACCAAATGAGATGAGCTCTTAGAACAGGTCCAATTCGGACATCGGTGCGGCTGCTGGCACGCGGTCGGCGGCGCGCGTGACGGGCAACGTGACAGGGTGCGTGGCGCCCCAGGCATCACGCACGGTGAGCGTGGCACTGGTCGAAGGCACGCCGCCTCCCCTCCGTCCGGTCCCTGGAGCGGTACGCCCGCCCCGGCGTCGACGCGGTCGCACGGCACGTTGCCGAGCGCGACCCCGCCGCCCGGCGGAAGGGCTGATGTCTCCAAGATCGCTGCGGGTGGCTTCTGGGCTCACCTCTGCGCACAGCTCGATTGTGCCGCCGGCTCAGCGCGTGCCTGCCCGGGCTTCAACCCGGGACAGCACTCTTCCGAGTGCATTTGCGGAAGAAGCCGCACATAGGCTCGCAAGAAAACCTGTCGCGGTCATGGTAGACATTGGCTCGCCGCAAGGTTATTATTTCTGGCGTACTCAGGAAGTCGATGAGGTGCGGCAGAGATGAACTGCCGTGCATGCAGGTCAAGCAGGACGCGGCCCCCTCCCCCGTGGGGTTGCGAGCAATACCCGCGTTATCCAGCAGTACAACCGTGTCACCGAATGAGGTAAGGAGCAGACGCCATCGGGATCGCCCGGGCGAGGAAGAAGTCCGCCCGGGTACCGCAAGGCCCCGGATTGGAAGGTGGTCCCCGGTCACGCATACGCGATCCCCGCAGCCCCGCCCTCCCACGCGGACCTGCGGAAAAAGAAGGCCGGCACAGTTGGCCGGTAGATGGTGTTGAAAGCTCGGGGCCCGGGTGCCGTACGGCGCCCGGGCCTCCCGACGTGTCCCCCTGGAAGAAGAGGTCTATGCCCCTTGCCAGTCCCCGTCCCGTCGACAATCTCGACGATGACGACTACCCCGCCTACACGATGGGCCGGGCCGCCGAGATGCTCGGCACCACCCCCGCCTTCCTCCGCACCCTGGGCAAGCACCGCCTGATCACCCCGCTGCGCTCCGAAGTCGGCCACCGCCGCTATTCCCGCTACCAGCTGCGCATCGCCGCCCGCGCCCGCGAACTCGTCGACCAGGGCACTCCCGTCGAGGCCGCCTGCCGCATCGTCATCCTCGAAGACCAGCTCGAAGAAGCCCAGCGCATCAACGAGCAACCGCGCACCCAGGACGGCGAGGCCCAGCCGAAGACCACGGCCTGAAACTCCACACCGGGCGGCAGGCGGACGACACCGACCGCCGGCGAGCGAAGCCGACTTCATCAGGCTTCGACGGCACGCGCTCAGGCCGCCTGGGTGAGTTCGGCGCGGCCGAACAGCAACACGTAGCCGCCGGGGAGCCGGCGCAGCATGCGGGTAAGCAGGTCGGGGCCGGCCAGGGCGGCGACGACGGCGAGGACGGAGCCGGGGTCCCAGCGGGTGGTGGCCAGGGTCATTTCGCTGCCGGTGGCGAGATCTTTGACGAAGGCCCAGCCGGTCAGCGGCTGGATGATGTTTCCTAGCCTCGATCATTCATGAGGGGTCAGTTTGCTGACGGACCCTCATGAACGATCGAGGCTAGGCGTCTGAAACTCCCTCATGAAACGAACCGGGGTCGTGAGCAGCGACCTCTGGCGATGTCCGGAGCCGGCGGCACGGATATCCAAACTCCTGTGCGCAGGCTCACGACGCGGTGCGCTGTACCTCGACCTGGGGGTACGGCGAGGACCGGCCGGCCAGCAGCGGTTCCGGCAGGCCGTGGGCCACATGGTCGACGAACGCGGCCAGGTAGGCGTTGGTGATGGTCAGCGCGTCGTCGCTGTCGATCGACCCGAGCCCGACCACAGACCGGATCGGCGCGGCCAGGTAGTAGGCGCCGTAGTCGCTGAAGTTGAAGTGCTCGGCCCCGTTGAGCCGGTAACTCCAGACGGGACCGGTGCTGGCTGCCAGCAAGGCGCGGGCGGCGTCGCGTTCGGACTGCTCGTCGCCATTGCTCGGCCGGCAGGTTCCGGTGATGCAGGAGCTCTGGCTGGCCAGCAGCATCATCGGTTTGCCGAGTCCGGAGTGGACGACCGTGCCGAACTGGGTTCCGTCCAGGTCGGCTGCTCCGGCGCAGTGCGGGTCGTCGTGGCAGGCTTGCAGCGCGGCGGCTCCGCCGAAGGAGTGGCCCAGGTACATGGTGGTGGCCGCGTCGACGTGCCCGGCGAAGGGGCCGGTGGCGTCCAGCGCGGCGACCCGGGTTGCGGCGAAGCGGTCGTCGGCCGCCCATACGCTGACCAGCCGGTCGTTGGCCGGGCGCATGGCGGCCGCGTCGGAGTCCTGCGGGTTACCGGCCGGTGTCGCGTTCACCGGCCGTCCGTTCAGCACGGTCAGGTTCGCGCTGTAGGTGGGGGTGATCCCGGCCACCAGGTATCCGTGGCTGGCCAGGTTCTCCGCGAGCGTGGTGTACTGCGGCGCGGCCAGACCCAACCCGGGTTCGAGCACCACCACGGGGAACCGGCCGGCGGCGACGGGGGCGTCGGCGACGGCGTGCACCCGGATGTCGTCGAAACTGGTCTCGCCCAGCCCGGGCAGGCCGCCCATGTGCAGTCCCGACCAGGCGCCCGGGGCGTAGGGCGCGGGTGGCGCGCCGGGGGCGGGTACGGCCGGATACCACAGCCACGCGGACAGCTCCCGCGGCATGCCCGGGTGCGGGGCGAGTGGATCGGTGCGGGCGTGGTCGGTCCAGTCGGCCGTGGTCCGGCCGACTGGATAACGGCCGGTCGGGGCGGGCAGGGTGACCTGCTGCCCCTGCCGGACCGCCACATAGCCGATGTAGCCGCCGAGCGTCACCACCAGCACGGTCGCCAGGACGAGCAGGGTCTTCAGGGTTCGGCGTGGCCACCGACGGTCAGTGCGCATCGACGCTGCCCCGGGTACGTGCGATGGCGGCCCGCAGGCCGCGTGCGGAGGAGGTCGCCGCGACCACCAGCGTGACCGCCACGACCGTGCCGTAGCCGGCCAGTGCCGTGAACGCGGGCCGGTCGGCGAAGGTGACCAGGCCCCAGCCGACGCTGGCGGTAACGGCCACCGCCATGAGTGCTGTGGCGACCGCGCTGGCCACGGTGGCGACGCGCAGCCCCGCACCGCTCGGCGTGACGCGCCGCAGCGCGGCGGCCGGTCCGGCGGCGAAAGCCGCACCGGCGAACAGGCCGAGCCCGACCAGGACCAGAAACCCGGTGGGGCCGACACCCACCCCGTGGGTGATCAGCCGGAGGACCGCCGCAGCACCCAGGAAGGCCGATACGGCGACCGGTGGGACGAGCAACAGCACGCGGGCGCGGCGGCGTCCGGGATGGCATTGCGGGGCGCGGAGGACGGCAACCACCGGGGGCAGCCAGCCGACCGCGGTGGCCAGCGCCGACGTGGCCGAGGCCAGCGCGTAGACGTTGTACCACCCTGCGGCCGGGTCGGTGTGCCCGGTGACGTACCAGGCCCCGTCCCGAGTGGTCTTGGCGAACAGGACGGCACCGGCCGCCAGTGCCGTCCACGCGCACAGGGTCACCGCGACGGTGGTGCACATCCGTCCGGTCCGGTCGTGCAGGTGCCTGCTGGGACGGGCCCAGACGCGCACCGCCGCAGCCGCGACGTCGACCACCTGCCGAACCCCGACGCCACCGTCCTCCAGCAGGGCCGCGAACTCCGTGGCGTAGCGGTGGCGCCACACGGGCGGATACAACCCGACCAGCACGCGCACCCGCCAGTCGGGCCTGCCCTCGGCGGCGTTGGGGATTTTCACGGCATGGCCCCCGCGGCCCGGAGCCGGCGTAGCCCCAGATCGGCCACCCGCCGCATCTGCTCCGCCTGCTCGGCCAGCGTGCGCTGGCCGAGACCGGTGATCCGGTAGGGGCGGCGACGCCCCTGCGCGGGCAGCGCCTCGATCAGCCCGTCGGCTTCCAACCGGGCCAGCACCCCGTACAGAGTGCCGGGGCCGAGGACAACACCGACCGAGTCCGCGATGTCCTGAGTGATCGCGTAACCGTGCCTGGGTTCGTCAGCCAGGCTCGCCAACACGAGTACGGCCGGATCGGTCTCGGACGCCATGATTCCCCTCTCCGTCGACCTCCGCGAGAGGATATAACGCGTCACGATGTATCGCCAGGCATAGTAAGCGATCCTTGGTCGCAGGCTTCTGGAACGAGTCCCACGCTGTGGCGTTGAGGTACGCACGTGCCTCAACCGCACTCCAGTCCCTCGCTGCACAACCCGACCCACTCGCCGAGGCCGGCGTGACGCGCGTCTTCCCGGAGGAGATCTCCACGCGTGCCACCAAACGCCCGGAGCTGGAGGCCATCGTGAAACTCGCCGGGAGATCCGCCCCTCCGGCGTCACCGTCACCCTCGTCGTCCACGAACACAAACGGCTCGGCCGCGGCATCGAACTCGCCCTGCTCGCCGAGGAACTGAAGGCCAGCGACGTCGGCCTGAGTGTTCCTCACCGGCGAACTGAAAGGCTCGCACGACCCGTCCGGCATCGTGTCGCCGTGCTCGCGGCCATGTCGGGCATGGAGCGCGCGTACATCTGCGACCGCACCCTCGAAGGCCACGAGTCCGCCCGCAAACGTGCCAAAACCATCGGCGGCGCGGGCGTCACCGACGAAGACATACTGTCCATGGCCCTCCACCTGCGCGACCAGGAGATGAGCCTGCGCGACATCGCCAAGCGCCTCGTCATCACCACCGGCACGAAGAAGGGCCAGCACCCCTCGCCCGCCACCGTCATGCGGATGCTGCGCGAATACGACGAGCAGGCCGCCACAGCGGCGAGCGCGTGATCACCCGCTACTTTGCGGCTGGTGTCTGAGCTGGGACTCCAGGGCCGTGATCCCCGTGGGTTCAAGGAAACCGAAGGTCCTTCAGCCTGAAGCCACTGGTCCACCGGTCTGCTTCAGGCCGACGGGGCCCGTGGGTTCGGTTGGAACACGAGGTTGCTGCGCAAGCCGAAGAGCTTCGGCCGTGACGTCGGCGTCGACCTGTGCCGGTGTTCTGTCGCCGTATTCGAGGACGTCGTAGTCGTCGTCCAGTTCGGCGAGTCGCTCGGCCAGAGGCAGTTCGTGCCCGAAGCGCTGGTGGATCCGGAAGGCCAGCTCCCGTGGCGTCAGCTCGCCGGCCAGCATGCGGGCGGCAAGTGCTCGTGCGGCGGCTTCCTGTCCGGCAACGCTGCCCACTGAGCAGAAGGTGAGGCCCAGTTCGTCGAGTGCCGGGGCAAGGAGGTCGGGGACGTCGTAATCCGCCTCCGCGCGTGTGCACGCGGCCAAGATCCGCAGGGCAGGACTGTCGAGGCCGGCAACGAGTGCGTCACAGGCAGCAGCGACGACGTCGGTTGCGCGGATCTCGCCCATGCTCCAGAGAACCGCACGGTCCTGAAGTTCGCGGGCGGCTGTTTCGGTCGACGGCATCTGTCCATGGTCTCGTCAGTGGGTTGAGCAGGTCGAGTGGGTTTCACGGTGATGCCTGCTCGGCAGCTTCTGCCAGAAGCGCACGTGCTGAGTCCGCGTAGCGGATGGCGGTCTTCTCGTCGATGCCGAAGACGAGGGCGGGGTGGTGTCGGCGTACAGGCGGATGTGCGCCACCCCGTACGGATGAGAGTGCACCGACATGGTGGCGGAGTCGGGTCGTGTCCGTGAGCCGTCTGTCGTCGGTTCGGGGTGCCCGCAGGGGCGGCCGCTCGGGACCGCCTCTGCCTGCGCTGGATCAGGATGGTTCCGTGACCCGGTGGAAGAGGCGGCCGGCGAGGTCGACGCCTGTGACTGCGCCGTTGGCGTCGCGGGAGAAGTAGCCGCGCTGCCCCTTGAGGCCGCCTTCGGTGACGATGTACTCGTCGTCGGCGCCGGGAAGGAAGCCGATGTCCGCGGCCGGGTAGTCCGGGGGCATTTCCTCGTCCGATGCCTCGCGGATCTCCGGCTTGATGCCGACCGCCAGAGTGAGGCGGGTGCCGTCGGTGGCGATGTCGAGGTTCATGGCGTCGATCTCGTAGCGGCCGACGACCTGCTGGGCGTGTCCCTCGTCGTACGGGACCGGCTCCGCCGTCTTCTCGACGACGCCGAGGCAGTGCTCGATCGCCCACCGCACGACGGACTGGTTGAAGGGGTAGCCGTCCGGGCCGGCGTTGGCCAGGCAGACCACCGCGAAGTTGCGCTCGGGCACGATGAGCAGTTCGGCGAACTGGCCGTTGCCAGAGCCACCGTGGCCGATGGCGTGCAGGCCGTCCAGGTCGTGCAGGAACCAGCAGATGCCGAAGCCGTCGCCGAGCGTGCTGGCGCGCAGCCCGACCGTCTGCTCCCGCATGCGGTGCAGCTCCGCGGCGGGCAGCACGCCCTGGCCGTCGCCGAGTTGGAACCGTGCCCAGCGCAGCAGATCGCTCACTGTGGAGGCGAGGCCGCCGCCGGGGTTGTCGGCGCGCGCGCCTTCCTTGAACGCTGCCCAGGGCCGGGCGGGGCGCAGTTCGCCGTCGTCGCCGCGGTTGTGGCCCACGGCGAACTTGCGGACCATCACCTCGGACAGGCCGTACACGGTGTCCGCGAGGCCCACCGGCTCCAGGACGAGCGAGGCCATGGCCTGCTCGAAGGGCAGGCCCGTGACCTTCTCGATGATCCGCCCGGCCAGGTTGTAACCGGCCTGGCTGTAGGAGGCGCGGGTCCCGGGCGGTGCGATGAGCGGCAGCCGGGGCAGCTTCGCCACGAGGCCGGCCAGGGAGCGGTCGCCTTCGCCGTCGTCGATCAGGTTCCAGTCCAGGCCTGCGGTGTGGTTGAGCAGGTTCAGGACGGTGATCCGCGCCGCGGCCTGCTCGTCGGCGAGCTTCAGTTCGGGCACGTAGCGCCGTACCGGCGCGTGAAGGTCCACCTTTCCTTCGGCGGCCAGGCGCATCAGCGCGGTCGCCGTGAAGGTCTTGGACACCGACGCCAGAGGGAACAGTGTCTTCTCGTCGACCGGCATCGGGTTGCCGAGGCTTGTCACGCCGTGCGAGGCGTGGATCTCCCGGCCGTCCAGGAGCACCCCGACCGCGACACCGGGAACGCCGAACTCCGCGGCCTGCGCGTTGACGAACTCCGACAGCTTGTCCTGCAGCATTGCTCCCCCTCCGGGTACTTGAACTAAGTACGAGCGGCAGCGTAGACCGCGGCTCGAACAAAGTGCAAGCCTTGACGTGAACTAAGTTCAAGTAGGGTGGTGGGCATGTCACGAGACACACTGACCGCAGACCGGATCGTTCGTGCGGCCATCGATCTGCTCGACGACGAGGGACTGGACGGCCTCAACATGCGGAGCCTGGCGAAACGGCTCGGCTCGGCCGCCACGGCCGTCTACTGGCACATCAAGACCAAGGACGACCTGGTCCGACTCGCCAGTGACGCGATCTGGGACGAGGTCGAGCCGCCCGATCTCGACGCCACCGACTGGCGCACGGCCGCCACCAGTCATGCCACCGGCATGCACGCGATGCTCACCCGCCACCCCTGGCTCGTCCAGGCATTCGGCAGCCACCTCCTCCACGGGCCCGGCCAGGCCCTGCACAACGACCTCAGCCTCGCCATCTACGAAAAGGCGGGTTTCACCGCCGACGACGCTGACCAGGCGGCCGCCACCGTTCTCACCTTCGTGCTCGGCAGCGCGCTCGGCCCCGCCGCGCAGGTCTCGCTGAACCGCCGGCTGAGCAAGAACGGCGCAGACGCCGAGCAACTCATGGCCGACGCCATGACACGCGCCACCGAGACCGCCATGCAATTCCCGCGCCTGCGCGGACGCCTCGGCACCACGGCCGCCACGGAGTACGCCGCAGCGCCGGACAACACCTTCGCGTTCGGCCTTCAGTCCCTCCTCGACGGCTTCGAGGCCCGCCTCACCGCCGGTGGCGCCAGTCGGCCCGAGTGACCGCCCCGGACAACACCCGGCCGACCAGCCCAACGCCCCTTTTCCCGGCTCCGCGCCGACTCACGAGCAGGACGAGGCGAGGCAGACCGGGACACCGACGTGGCCTGCGCGGTGCACATATCTCTGTACTTGGTGGTGCACTCACACGAGTACCAGGACACCAGGTGGAGAAGTACCTCCTCACCCGAGTCTCCGCCGCCGACGTCGACCCGGCCCGGGCATCGCAGCCCGACAACATTCGCGAACACCGCTGGTGGACTCTCGCCGAACCGCGCGCCACAGGCGAGCCGGTCTACCCCCTCGGTCTCGCCGACCTGCTCACCGGCAGCCTGGCGCACGGTGCACCCCGGGCGCCCCGTCGTCCTGGCCGGATACGTCTTCCGCGCACCGCGCGGCACAGCACACTGCGGGCATGACTCAGCACCCCGCCCCGCTCTTCGCTGCCGTATGCCGCCGTACTCTGCGATGTCGACGCGTCCTGCGGCACTGGCCCGCTGACACCGAGATCGAACACGCTCACGGGCTACCCGCCGGCACACTCGCGGCCGCAGCCTTCGCCCCGGCTCGTATCCACCCCGCCATCACCGAAGAGAGCACCGACGGACAGTGGAGGTCCGCCGTGGCGGCCGACCTCGCCAACAGCTGCGGCTCGAAGGAACGGGCCCACGGTGCCGTAGCCGCCTGGAGCGATCGGGCTCCAGCGACCTGGGCCGAAGCGCGTCGGTCTCCCGAATGAGACTCCGCCATGCAGCGCAGCGATACGGCCGCGGCTCCGATGATGATTCACCGGACAGCCCTAATACAGGGCCTCGCCCATGGGGGAGGCGGCACCGATGACGTAGGAGCGGATCGACGCCAGGTACTCATCACGGGCCACCCGGCCGTCGCCGTCGGCGTCCAATGCGTCGAATGCGGCAGCAGCGTTTCCGGGCGCATTGTTCAGCGCGGTGCGCAGCATCGTGAATTCGGCCTTGTTCAGAGCGCCGTCCCCGTCGGCGTCGGCGAGGTCGAACAGGGCGCCCAGGGCGAACCGGCAGACGTTGTCGAACTTGTCGGCGCCGACCCATGCGTCGTATTCCTCGAAGGTCAGCTTCCCGTCGCCGTTCGCGTCCATCGCCGCCCATGCCTTGTGGGCTTGTTGGCGGGCGGCGACGACGAGCGGGTCGCCCTCCGAGCGTCCCGTGGCCTGGACGGTCCGGTCGACCCGGGAGAGGTAATCGCGCGCCGAGATGACCCCGTCCCCGTCCGCGTCCATCGTGGCGAAGATACGCCCTCGCGCGACGGTTGCGGCTGCAACGGTGGTATCGCCCACTGGAGATCTCCTCCTGCTCGTTTCCTGCTCGACGGGAGCTCGTCCGGCGCTTGCTACCCGCCGTGTTCCAGGTTCCATGCGACCGCAGCAGACCCTGTGAAGTCCGGCGGGAGTACAGGCGCGCGTGACCGCGCACCCCCCGATCCGTGCGCGGTCACGCGCTCAGAGACGCCGGGTGCGGGATGCCCACCTGGGTAGGCCAACGGCCGTTACTGGTACAGGACGTATGGGAGGGAACATGTTCGGCAGGCGTGGTGTCGCGGTGACCTTGGGGTCTGTGATGCTGGCGGGATCGTCGTTGGTGTGGGCACCGACCGGTCAGGCCATGACGGGCAAGGAGACGAGCGTCGGCTGCGTCGGGCACAGTGAGAGCCGTTACGACCCACCGCTCACGCTCCTGGCCCGGCCGACCCATGTTCACGCGGACATCACGTACACCTGCGGTGCCCACGGCCGGACCGTCCCCGCCACCGGCTCCTTCGACTCGGACGCACCAGCTGCCTCCTGCGTCGCCGTGTCAGGCGGAAGCGGGACGGAAACCGTCCGGTATGCCCACGGCGGCAGTTCGCTGATCGCCTACGACAGCGCCACGACCCTCCGCGTCGCCGGAGTCCTGGTCGTCATCCAGCGAGGCCGGGTCGTCGAGGGACGTGGCCAAGGACATCCCGTACAGCGCACTGTCACCGGGCTGCCCCGCGAACTGCCCACGGACTGCCTCACATCCGGCCTCCAGGGAGGCGGCAACGAGGTGCAACTGGAGATTGAACCGTAGTGCTCAGGCTATAGGGGTCGGCGTGCGAACTCTGAGTTCCAAGGTGGGCCGGTAACGGACAGTGGCTGATCCCGCGTCCGCCTCGCACCCCGACGTGAGCAGATACCGGACCGGCGACGGAATGGTCAGGGCGCTGTCACTGATTGTCACGGTTCTGGATGCGGACGTTACAGCCGGATGCGAGCCTGGGCCTACCCCCACTCAAGGAGTGAATCCCGCATGGGTATCAAGGACGAGATGCAGGGCAAGGCGCAGCAGGCCAAGGAGAAGGCCCAGCAGGCCAGGCAGCAGGCCCAGCAGCGTGGCCAGCAGGCGCAGGACAAGGTGCGCCAGCAGCAACAGGAGCGGGGTCAGCAGCAGTCGCTGGACGACATCCAGGACGAGCTCGACCAGTGACGTCCAAGGCGCCACAGCGATAGCCAGTACCCCGCCAGCCCTTCGCGTCCAAGTCTCCTTCTGGTGAGGGAGGCTTGGGCGTGCCGGTGTACTTCTGGTCTGCGTCGACCTATCGGACAGGCCCTAGCTGTGCTGTCCCGGGACGTTGGTGGAGGGGTGTCGGAAGGTAGGTCTGGACGCGTCGCACGTCAGACGAAGGAGAAGTGCGCGGCGGCTTCGGCGGGCGTGGTCGCTTGGCGACGTCCGGGGACATCGTGGACGCTGGTTGCGCCCTCGGAGCGGAGCTGGGCGGCACCGGCGTCCCGGGTCATGATGGCGGCGTAGGCGCGGACGTCCGCGGCGGTGAGGTCCGTGCGGCCTCGCTCGGTGTACTGCTGGAGGAGGTCGGTGACGTCCGGGTTGAATCGCAGCATGGTCACCGGGGCGTTGAAGCGCCCGGCGATGGCGATGAGCCGTGCGCGTGCCTGCGGCGTGACGTTCGTTGACTCGGCGACTGCGCTGTGCCCGGTGGCGAGCCGGGCGACGATCCTGCGGTCGCGTTCCTCGAAGATCCGTGCATCCGCCGCGTCGGATTCCGCTTCCGCGGGTGAGGTGCCGAAAAGCTCCGCGCGGATCTCGTCGCTGGACACCACGGCTTCCGCGTCGATCTGCCGGCGCGCGATCAGTGCCCGAACGAAGCTGGTCTTGCCCGAGGCTGGTGGACCGACGAGGACGACGAGTCCTGTCGGCACCCGGATGGCCGGCGCGAGAGCGTTGAGGTAGAGGTCGCCTGCGCAGTCGAGGGCTTCCTCCGGGGAGCTGGCGGGCAGTCCGCTGGGCAGGATGATGTCCCGGTAGCTGTCGTTGCCGGCCAGGTAGAGGGCGAAGCCCCAGGTGTGCGGTACGCCGGTGAAACGCAGTCGGCACAGCGGCAGGCTCTTTTCGCCGGGCAACTCGGCTGCTGCGTAGGCGAATCCGGTGCGGAAGCGGACCGTGATGGCGTCCACGTGGGGCCAGCATGCGCGGGCGTGGCGGTTCAGGGGCGCAGGTGGTGCTGCATCGATTCCGGGGGGTTCTTCGGCACGGGCCCATCCTGCCGGGTGCGGCGGCGACCCGCCATGATCGTTGGCCGTGGAGGGTGGGCGACGGGCGGGGACAGCGGTGGCGGTGGCGATCGATTCGCGGGTCCGCGAGCGGCTGGTGCGGACGGTGGCCTCGGCGAAGTCCGAGGTGCGGGCGGTGCTGCGGGCCCGGATCGTCCTCGCGGCGGCGGACGGACTCGCCAATGGTGCGATCGCCAGGGAGCTCGAGGTCAGCGTGAACACGGTGCGCAAGTGGCGCGGGCGGTCCGCGGCACTGGGCCCGGACGGCTTGCGGGACGCCGAACGGTCGGGGCGGCCGAAGATCTACGGGCCCGAGGTCCGCGTGGCGATCGTGGCCACAGCAACCAGCATGCCGCCGCATCCGGAAGCGACCTGGTCGCACCGGGCCGTCGCCCAGCATGTGGCCGGTGCCTGCCCGGTGTCGGTCTCCGCCTCCCAGGTCGGCCGGATCCCGGCCGGTCTGGACCTGAAGCCGCACAAGGTCCGTGGCTGGCTCACCCGCCGGGACACCCCCGACTTCTGGCAGCGAGCCTCCGCGGTGTGCGCCCTCCACCCTGATCCGCCGGAGGGAGCGGTGGTGCTCTCCATCGACGAGAAGACCGCGATCGCCGCCCGTTCACGCCGCCATCCTGGTCGTCCCCCACGCCCCGGTGAACCGCCCGGCAGGAGTCCGAGTACCGGCGTCACGGCACCGCCTCCCTCGTCGCCGCTCTCGACGTGCGCACCGGTGAGGTCCTCACAGAGGTGATCGCCCGCAACAACGCGGCGACCTTCACCGCCCTCCCGGACCAGCTCGACCAGGCGATCGCTCCTGGCCAGGCGATCCACGTCGTGCTCGACAACGGCTCCTCCCACACCGCCAAGCACACCAAGGCGTGGCCGGCCGAGCACCCGCGCCGGCACGTCCACTGGACCCCGCCACACGCCTCCTGGCTCAACCAGGTCGAGCTGTTCTTCTCCGCCCTGACCCGCCGGGTCGTGCGGCATGGTGACTTCACCAGCCGCGACGACCTGATCGAGAAGCTGGAGGCATACGTCATCGGGCACAACGAGACCGCCAAGCCCTACCGAGGGACCTACGAAGGCACCCCACTCAAGGCCGCCTGATCAACACCCCTCCGCAAACTTCCGCGGAGAAGCACTAGTTGGTGAAGTACAGGTACTTCCAGGATCCGTACGTCGTCGTGTTCACGGTGTCGCCGGAGGTGCCGTTGATGTACGAGGACCGGATCCGTGCCTTGATGCCGGAGTGGCCGGGGGCCGGGATGTAGACGACGGACCTGCCGTCCGTGCCCAGGCTGAAGTACTCGGAACCGTCCGCCTCCCACTTGCCGTTGACGTAGACCTGTAGTTCGAGGCGCTGCTTGCGGCCCGGGTAGTAGGTCATGGTCGTGGTGAACAGGGGTGCGACGTTCTTGTGGAACCAGTAGTAAGGGGTCGTGCCGATCTTCGCCGTCCTGTACTGCCGGGAGACCGCGAGGGAGACGGCCACGCGCGCGTACGCCGTGGACTTCACCGTCTTGGGCGCGGTGCGGGTGTCGCCCTTGAAGACGGCGGTGACGTCCGTGTCCCGGAGCATGTTGAGGGTGACGGAGAGGTTGCCGCTGGAGTCGACGGTGCCGCTCTTCAGCAGCTTGTTGGGCTTGTCGGCGCCGTAGGGGTTGGCCCAGATCTCGACCGTGCGGTTCTTGTGGGTCGGGCCGAGGTGCGCGGTGAAGGTGACGGCTTTGTTGTAGTCGTACACGTTGCCGTTGTTGTTCAGGGTCAGGCTCGGCGTCGCGAAGGAGACCTTGACCTGGGCGGTGGCGGTGGCCGCCGCGTGGGTGCCGTCGCCCGCGTAGGAGACCTTGTAGGTGGCGGTGCCGCCGGCCTGCGGGGTGTCGGTGAAGGAGTACGAGCCGTCGGCGTGCACGGTGGCGTCGGGCAGCGCCTTGCCGTTCGGGTTCTCCGCGTCGGTGCGGAGGACCTTCAGCGTGGTGCCGGCGGGCGGCTGCGTCGACGTCGACAGGGTGCCGGAGACGGTGAGCTGCCTGCCGCCGGTCGCGGTGGACGGGGCGTTCACCGACAGCGTGGGCTGCTCCAGCGTCGGATTGCCGAGCGGAGTGACGGCCCAGCCGCTGTTGGTGCCGACGAGGGCGAACAGCTCGGTGGAGTCCGGGGACCAGGCCAGCGGGGTCTTCGCCCCGTTGGAGCCGGTGTTGTAGGTACGGATCGGCACGGCGCCGTCCGGCCGGTAGACCGACACGGTGCCGCCGTTCGCCTGCGCGACCAGCCCGTTCGGGGCGATGTCGGCGTCGGTCCCGTTCGGGTAGGCGCCGTCGGCGGCGAACGCGCCGTTCGTGTACGCCTGCCGCTCGGTGCCGTTGACCAGCACGTGAGTGCCGCCGGGCACCAGGTCGATGTCGTGGATGCCGCTGTTGAGCGAGTAGTCGCCGTGGTAGTACGCGACCTGCTGCGGCGTGCCCGAGGAGACGTCGAGGACGGCCATCGAGTCGGTGGACAGACCGGTCTCACCGACGGCGAGGATGCCGGGCTGGCCGGGGTCGGTGTCGAGCAGCGCCTGGCCCCAGAGCTTGTTGGTGTACTGGCCCGTCGTCACCGTACCGGCGCCGGCCGGGTCGACCGAACCGAGGTTGCCGTCCCACTGGTCGCCGTACGTGAACCACACCTTGCCGCCGGACACGGCCACATGGGTCGGGCCGGTGGTGGTGGGCACGGTGTAGCGGGACCTGACGGTCAGGGTGGCCGCGTCCAGCGCCACGATCTGGTGGCTGCCCGAGGCGGCCGCGTACAGCGTGCTGCCGTCGTCGGACAGGGCGAGGTCGGTGACGTCGGTGATGCCGTCCGCCTCGCCGACCTGGTTGCCGTTGTAGTCGGCGGCGAAGACCTTGCCGGTCTCCGCGTCGCCGACGAAGACCCGGCCGGTCGCGCCGTCGACGACGAACCCGCCGACCGCGTACACGGAGGCGGGAGCCGCCGAGGCCGTACCGGCCGATATCACGCTCAGCGCCGCCGAGCTGAAGACGACCGCGAGCGCCGTCGCGGTCGAGATGCTGCGCCTTCGCACAGTTGTGTAACCCCCACGAGGAGTCCCGGCCTGAGACCGGGAGCCGATGGCGCCGCGCATCGCCCGGCCGTGACCGAAACGGTGCGGTGACGACCGGGGCGCGACTGCCAGCGGCAGCGTATGACATGGGTGTGACAGTCGATGAGCGGGAATGGTTGTGCGTCAGGAGGGACAGCCTGGATTGGGGTGGCTCAACCCAGCGGTGCCACCGCGTGGTCCGGGTCTGAGAACGCCGCGTCGTCAGGCGTCGCTTCCGGCTGCGGGGCCGTACTGCGCCAGAGCCGGCGGCAGGCCGAGACCGTCGCCGCCAGCAGCAGCCCGTCGCGGATCAGCAGTACGACGATGCCCGGCAGATCGCTGCGCACGACCTGGCCGAAGCCGACGGGGAATTCGAGCACCGTGAAGAAGCACGCGGCCAGGATGAGCAGCACCGGCCGGCGTTGGACGGTGGAGCGGCCGGTCAGGCAGAGCGCGCCGAGGCCGAGCAGCCAGATCAGGTACTGCGGGCTGATCACCCGGCTGGTGGTGACGAAGACCAGCACCGCGGTGAACGCGGCGTCGTAGAGCGCGGCGTCGCTGAAGGTGCGGGCGCGGACCCGCCACCAGAGCAGCCAGCAGAAGGCCAGCACCGCGCCGGCCAGTGCGATCCGGGCCGCGGTGGGCACATACGGGCCGAGGAACTCGAACGAGCCGTAGTGCAGCCGGGAGGTGCCGTGCCACAGGCCGAGCCAGCGCAGGACATGAAACGGCAGGGCGCCCAGCGACTCGATCTCGACGCCGCGCTGACGCTGCTCGGTGAGGAACGCGAACGGTCCCCGGGTGAACGCCAGGAACGCGGCGCCGACGCCGACGGTGGTGACCAGCGCCGCCCCCCAGGAGCGGCGGGTCGTGCGGCCCGGCCGCGCACCGGCGAGCACGAGTACCGGCCAGACCTTGACCAGCGCGCCGATCCCGGCCAGCACGCCCGCCACCCGGGGATGGCGCGCGGCGGCCAGCAGGGCGGCGACCGCGAGGGCGGTGACCATCACGTCGTAGCGGGCCAGCGCCAGCGGGCCCAGCACGGCGAGCCCGGCGACCCACAGCCAGGCGCCGGCCAGGTCCCGGCCGTGGGCCCGCCCGGCCCGCAACAGCATCGCCAGGACCGTCGCGTCGGCGGCGCAGGCGAGCAGGTAGAAGGCGTGCGAGTACGTGAGGAACGGCAGCATTGCCGGGGCCAGGAAGACCGCCGCCGCGGCGGGCGGGTACTGCCAGGTGACGTCGCCGATCGGAAAGCTGCCGGTCAGCAGCCGTTCGTACCAGCCGTGGTAGATGATGACCACGTCGGGGCGGACATCGTCACCGGGGAAGCGCAGGGCGCCGAAGAGCGTCAGCAGCAGTACGGCTCGCGTCACCGCCCAGGCCAGCACCGGCACCCATGTCCGTGAGCGACCCGCGGCCACCGTTGCACGCCACCACACCGTCACGTTCCAGCGCCTCTCCGTCAACCGCCTTGCACGGCTCACACTGCCGGTGCCGGCCCGCACGAAGGTGACAACACGATGAACATAGCGCTTCGTCTTGTTGGAGCACCCGGTGAATGGCTGCCGGCGGGCGACCACGCTGCCACCCGTCGCGGCGCGGCCCGGTTTCCGGTGCCGGCCGGACCGTGGTGGACGCGGCCCGTCCTCACCCGGGGTTGCAGGTGGAGGACTCGCGGGCAGGACGCTGGTCGTGGACGGGGTGGGGAGCAGTCCGGCGGCTGCCGCGTCGGCCCGCGCGTGCGGGCCGTCCCAGGCCGACTCCGGCCAGGACGAATGCCAGTCCGCACAGCTGCTGGACGTTCAGCGCCTCTCCGGCGACCGCGGTGCCGAGCAGCACGCCGGTGACGGGGTTGAGCAGTCCGACCAGGCCCACGGTCCCCGCGGGCAGGTGCCGCAGCCCGGTGAACCAGGCGGCGAAGGCCAGCGCGGTGGCGACCAGGGCGACGTAGCCGAACGCGAGGAGCTCCGGTGCGGAGAGTGCGGGCGCAGGGCCCTCCGCGGCTGCGGCGACCGGCAGCAGGAACAGTCCTCCGGCAGTGAGCTGCCAGGCGGTCGAGGCGAGCACATCGGCTTCGGTGTTCCACCGTTTGGTAAGGACATGACCGAAGGACGACACCAGCGCGGCCGCGGCCGCGGCGAGGACTCCCGGCACGCTCACCCCTCCCGCCCCCGTGGGCAGCATGAGACAGACACCGCCGAGCCCGATCGCGGCGCCGGCCAGCTGCGCGGTGCCGGGCCGCCCGGAGACCAGGGCCCAGGCGATGAGCATCATCGCCGGCGGGGACACCGATGGCCGTCCTCCATGTCGCGGACCTGCCAAGCCAAGGTGAGTCGCTGCCGCCCGGAGGCCTTCGGGAAGGCGACGTCGACGACACGGCCCTGCGGCTCGGCGCGACCGGGCCTGGACACCGCCAGCCGCCTGCCGTCCGCGGTGACCTGGACGTCGGGCAGATCGACCGCTTCGCTGAAGGTCAGCCGTACGGTCGCCGGGGTGTGGGCGAGCCGCGCGCCGTCCTTCGGAGCCGACGACTCCAACTCGGTGTGTGCCGACGCGGCCGGAGCGAGCAGCAGCACGGCCAGCAGAGCGACCAACACAGCGGCCGGCGTGACGGCGCACAGGGACAGCGCGCGAGGTCTCACCGCAGCACCTCCGGGATCACCGAGGGCGACGGTGCGATGCCGACACACAACGGGGAGAGGCCGGTGGCGGCGGACCGCGGCAGGAGGGCGGTGGCGGACGGCGACGGGGAGGGTGACGGTGCTGCGGACACCGTGGCCGAGGAGCGGACCGCGCCGAGCAGGCCGTCCAGCAGGCCGGTCACGGAGCTGAGCGTGTCGCTCAGCAGCGGCTGCACCAGGTGCACCTCGCCGGTCCGACAGCCACCCGACAGCGAGGACGGGGACGGGGACGGGGACGACGGAACGGGAGATGGCGTCGGCGAGGGGGAAGCGGAGGACCCGGGCATCGGCATGCCGCCCCCTTCGCCACCGCCTGCGCCGTTATCCGCCGCTACGCGTCAGTTGATCGCCCGTTTCATTGCCTCATAGTCGACCACCACCCGACTGTGAGAACGGACCTCCACACACTAATCCGCGCATCGCATTCCGTGAAGAAAAGGGAGGCACCGTGAATTCGAACGCACTCCGCATTTACTTCTTCACCGAATCAACGTGCATGCATATGCAGCGGCATCCCACCCGCCCCGCCCGTCAGGCCCGCAAGCCCGCCCGCCTGAGCGCCACTTCGGACAATGCGACGATGACCTCCTCGTCTCCGCGACGCCAGGCGTCGGCCAGGCCGCCCGGCGGGACCGGCACCGCTGCGAGGTCGCGCTGCGGGCCGGTCAGGGCGCGCAGGGCGAGCAGGTCGGCGCCGCCGGGGCCGTCGAAGAGGTGCCGGGTGGTGGCGCTGTGCCTGATCCAGCGCAGGCGCGGCGGGAGCCACAGCACCAGGACGAAGGCCACGGGCAGGACGATCAGGGCGAGCGCGGTCAGGTCGGCCACCTGGCCCACGACGTGCTGGAGCGACTGCCCGGCGTCGGACAGACCGTCACCCGCCCCGGCGGCGGCCTGGAGCGGCTTCTTCAGGGAGCCCCCGATCAGCGGCACCTGCGAGGCCGCGTCCCCGGCGGCCTGGAGGCCGGAGGCGAGGCCGTGGCCCGCGCTCTGCGCCTTGCGACCCGGCTCGGCCAGCCGCATGATCACGCCGTGCACGGTCATCGCGAACGCCACCGCGACCGCGATCAGGGCCAAGGCGACCAGGTCAGCGAGCACCTGGCGGCTCCGGCGCGCCGGAGTCTGAGCGTAGAGGCGCATGGGCGTACTCCTGTTCCGGTGATGGAGCGGAGAGGGCGGGATCCGGCCGGGCGGGCCGCCGTGTTCGCGGCGGGGCCCGGCCGGGCGCTGGACTCGACTCTTCCACCGGACCAGGCGGGTAAACGTCCCCGACGCGGCGGCCTTCGAAGCTCGTCCGGCGGAGATCGTCGAGGCCATCGGCGCGGGCGTTGCGCCGGCGGATGCAGGCGGTGATGGCGGCGTTCTGGTCCTCGTGGGTGCGGGGCCGAGCGCCGGGGGCGCTGCCTGCCGGGCGGGGGTGGCCGGTGGTCACCGGCAGTACTCCCCCTTGCTTCCCGTGGGCTCTGGCGTCGGTTCACGATCGCTGGGCCGAGCGCGTGCGTGGCCGCGAAATCCGTCCACCCGCTGCCCACCGCCCGGCTGTCCCGGGAGCCGCTCTCCGTGAGGTGATGGGCGACCTCAGCAGTACGCGGTGACGGACTCGGGGCACCGTTACAGCGCGCCGTCATTCAGGCCTTCGCGGTGTCCCCACCCGGGCGTGGTCGCGCCGGGCCCGGCGCGTGGCTCGCCGCATGCGCAGGACGTAGAGGGCCGTGGGTGGCGCCCAGCCCAGTTGCAGAGCCTGGCCGAGGTCGTCTCGATTGGCCCAGTGCTCGATCAACTGGCCGTCGGCGATGCGGCACCAGTGCGTCCGGGTGACGGCGAACGTCCTCCCGGTCGCGGGAAACGCCCCGGTGGGGGCGGCGTTCTCGCCATACGTGGCCTTCGGCCCCCTGAAAGTCACAGGGGTAGAGGGAAGCGCCGGGGTTCGTGCCGGCCCAGCCGGTCAGTCGGCAGCCGCCGGAACTCATGGCTGCCTGTGCGGACGGGGCGCCGATGAGCCCTCCCGCGAAGACAACAGCGGTTGCCGCGGCCGCTGTGGAGATCATGGCTATCGGTCGTCGGGCCTTGTTCCGTTTGAACATGGGTTCCTGCCTCCTCCGGGTGTTGGATCGACGGCCCCGAGAGGCTGTCCGAGAGACCGGATCCCCCGTGCTGGCCGGTGTGACGTAGATCCTCATGTGCTGAGAGGGAGGTGGAGCTGAGGATCCCCGCCGAGGAACCACCGCCGTGGCCATGGATGTGCACCCTCGCCGAACCGCCGCCAAGGGCCCCGTCCGGTCTGGTGAGGCCGACGCGGCCCGCTGCGCTGCCGTGACGCAGCCTGCGAGGCCAACTCTGTTTTCACTGGCCGAACATCACCCGCCGGTGTAGCGTCGTGATCAGCAGTCGTGGTTCCGAAGTCCCGTTCGCCCGTGATCGCCATCGCGGGCGTTTTTGCTGTTCAACGCCTCTCCGGACCAGGGCGATCACCTCCGGACCCCGCACGGTGCGGGGCCCGATACGAGTCCTCTCGAAGGAGACAGGCACATGGCTACCGGCACTGTGAAGTGGTTCAACGCGGAAAAGGGCTTCGGCTTCATCGAGCAGGACGGCGGCGGCCCCGACGTCTTCGCCCACTACTCGAACATCGACGCCAGCGGCTTCCGCTCCCTGGAAGAGGGCCAGAAGGTGACCTTCGACGTCACGCAGGGCCAGAAGGGCCCCCAGGCGGAGCACATCCGCCCCGCCTGACAACGCCACGGAGAGCCCCGACCGGTGGATGCACCGGTCGGGGCTCTCCCGTCGCGCCCCCTCCAGACCTGCGCCGGCCTGGGTGGCGGGGCGTCGTCTGTTGTACGGCAGTGGGTGGCGGCTCTATGCCGAGTCGGACATTCCGTTCGTCGGTGTAGGCGTCGTACTCGGCTTGGTTGAGGATGCGGACCGGCATGCGGGTGCGAATGGGCGCTATGCCGTCCGCGACCGGCGCCGTGTTACCAGGTGCCAGCGCTGTCAAGGCGCCGAAGTCCGGTGACAGCAACGGCCTCTTCGACCTGCTCACGCCGGATGCGACCGTGAGCGACGACGGCACGGATCGCGATGTTCGGAACTGGCTCCAGAGCGAGGCCTTCGGCAGCAACGGCCGCATGGACGTCGAATCGGTGGCGGACGGCGGGACCGCCTTGGTGGCCGACTACACCAATGACCGCTGGGGCGCGATCCGCACCGCATGGCGCTCCACGGTCTCGGATGACAGGATCACCCGCTTCGGGACCGGGCAAGCCTGAGCAGGTCCCATCGCCTGGCCGGCCGTGGCCGCTCAGACGTGTCCGGTGGCATGGCTGCCGGGGTGCGCTGGTCGTCCTGCGGATGTTCCTCCAGGTACATCACGCCGCATGTGGTGACCTTGGCCTACTCGATGGCCGGATGTGGAGATCAGACGGCGGCCAGGCTCTTCGCCATGACCCGCTCCCTGGCAATGCCATCGGGCAGAAGATCGCCGGACTCACCCGTGCCCATGAAACCGTGCCGCTCATAGAGTGCGGTTGCCTTGCGGTTGTCCGGCATGACGGACAACCGCAGCGTCGTGGCACCGCGCTCCACCGCCCACCGCTCGACCGCCTGGATCAGGTAGTCACCCACTCCCTTGGCCCGAGCCGTGGGGTCGACCCACATCGAGATCAACTCCACGGTCTCTGCTCCCTCGCCCGGCACTCCGCTGGCCATGCCCACCGGAAGGCCGTCGAGGAGCGCGACGAGATCGTGCGCGCCAGGAATCGACAGACGGGCACGCCAGCGTTCCTCACGGTCGCCGGAGCCCTGCCACTGGGCCAGCGTCGATCCAAACGCGTGGGGCGCCTCAGCAAGCGCGGCCAGTCGCAACTCCCGCCAAAGGGGCCAGTCGTCTGATTCCAAAGTGCGTAGTTCAAGCATGATCCAGACCCTGCCCGCCCGCCGGGCGGGCAGCAAGTTGATTACCACCGGGCAAACGAGGTCGTTCAGCCCTGCGACCAGCCGAAACCGGGGAGCAACGGTGACTCACGCACCCGCAGACCACGGGCGCGGCCCGGCGGAAAGGTATGCGTTGGGGGGTCGCTCCGGCGTTCGTCTCACTGCTGTACAGGCGGTGACTTCGGCCTCCGGCGCGGCGGCCGGCATCCGCTGTGCGCCTTCCCGAACCATCTCGTCCAGCAGCGAACTGCCGCTTGGCGTGGTGCCGTTCTCGTTGACTACCGTAAGCACCGGCGTGTCTCCCCGACCGACGCGGCAACGTCGGCCTTGCTCGATGACCTGTCGATCGGTCCATCGGGAAGGTACGCCTCCTTCCGTCAGGAGTGGTCCACGAGTACCGAGCATCGCTCCGAGGCGGCGCTCGATGGCTTCAGTTGCAGATGCCGAGGGTGCCCCTGGGGTCGGCGGGGTCGTAGACGATGGCACAGATCTTGTGGCCCGGACCGTCGTACCACCAGTCGGAGCCGGCGCCGTTGGAGCTCCAGAGGTACCCGCCGTTATCCGTCAGAACGAACGTGCACTGGCCGTTGTCGGTGGCTGTCGGGTTGAGCTCCTGCTCGTCATGCCAAGCACCATTGACGTATTTCAGTTGGATCTCCTGGTCGGCGGTGCAGTTCGGCGTGTGGATCCAGTGGTCGCCCTCGTTGGCGGCGAAAGCGGGCGTGGACGCGAAACACAGAGCGATCGCGGCACCGACGCCGAGGACGGCAATGGCGGATCGCAGGGACGTACGGCAAGTCAGCATGAAGCGGCTCCCTCTCAGGGGCGACGCGGCCCGACGGCCGGCGAACTGCACCACAGCAACACCGTCGGCGGTGGTTCTGTCGGAGCGCCCGTCAGTTGATGAACATCGCGATGTCGTTGTTGTAGGCGGCGCTGGGCAGACTTCCGGCGTATCTCGGGGCAATCGGTATTCCGCAGTTCATGTTGTCGGGCGGGGGAGCGGGGACGCAGATGTTCCAGGAGTAGGAGGTGTTGTTCACGACCGAGGCCGCGTTCTTGTAGACGGTCTGGCCGTAACCCGAGCCGTTGCCCCAGTCCCGGAAGGAGAACTGGCCCAGGTCGCTGAACGAGCCGGGGCTCCAGTGCTCGAACGATCCCCAGCCCGCGCCGGGTGAGTTGTAGTACAGGCAGAAGGATCCGCCGGGGCAGGCCTCGGCGCCGCCCGGTCCGGCGGCGTAGGCGGGGGTGGTCGTGCCAAGCAGCGTGGCGGCCGCGGCGGCCGCGAGGACCGATGCAAGCCTGGTGATGCGGCGGCTCGGTTTCATGGTGCGCTTGTCTCCTTCTGGTCTGTGGCCATGGTGGTGGGCGTGGCTTCGTCGTCAGCCGGACCTCGCACGTCGGGGTCGCGGCATCCTCCGCGGGCAGGTGGGGGTGCGGTGCTCCTGGTGCCGCGTCGCACCCCGCACATGCCGGTAGCAGGCATGCCGTGCTGGTTCATGAGCCGTACATCGACCACTCGGCGTTGGCGATGCCGATCGGGAGGACCGTGGTGGCGGGAGGAGCGGATCAGTTGCCGAGGTAGATCCAGTCGGTGCCGAACGTCCACAGATTGCCGGAGCTCGCGTAGACCTGGATCGCGTCCTGGCCGCTGTCCTCCCCGTAGATGTAGTCGCATGCTCCGGGCGCGAGTTGGGGGGTGGTGTGGTCCGTGGGTGTGATCGCGCGGCCGGTCTGGGCGTCCTTGATCCAGAAGTGGAAGCTGTTCGCTGAACCCTGGTGGTTGCACAGGGAGGCGTCGACCCACGGTGTCTCGGCCACCGTGTTGGTGCCCGTGATGGTCACGCCGTGGAGAGTGTAGGAGTCGCTGCCGGTCGCGGCGGACGCGGCGGTGCCGACGCCGATGATCGCGGCGGTGGCCAGGGCGGTCACGGTGAGGCTGGCACGGGTCTTCCGCATGTCGTCCGGTCCTCGGCTTTCCTTTGTCGGGTATGTGGTGCCGTTGACGGCGCAGTGCGACAGGTTGGTCCAGTGCGCGCTGAGGTGGAGGGTGTGGGCCCCTGAGCCTCGGCGGAGCGTGACGGGGCCGCCGGCGTGGACGGCGTCGCACTGGGCGGCTGCTGTGGCCTCATGACTGGCGTCCTGCCGGCGAGGCGCGGACAGCCTGCGGCCTCGGAGCTGCCGGCCCATGCCGCGCCGTCCCGCCGTGCTGCCGTGCCACCGCGTCCGGCCGGGTGTCCGCTTGGCTGCCGCGCGCCTTCCGCTCTGGAGTTCTCCTTGCGGGGGACGGCGATCAGCCGCTTCCTTTGCCTTCCTGCTCCAGGCCGGGAGCGGGAAGGCAGAGGCGGTCGCCGAGAGCGCTAGCCGTGGCAGCCCTGGCTGTAGCTGTAGGCGCCGCCGTCGCCGTAGTTGTAGCCGTTGGTGTAGTCGTGCCAGCCGGAGCCCCAGTCGCCTTGGCACGTGTTATAGGCCCAGTTCACCCCGGCTACGAACTGTTCGGTCGGATGCCCATAGATGCTGGTGGGTTCGGACCAGTAGTCCGAGGACGAGGTGTTGTTCGGGTAGGGGGTGGTGATCACGACGTTCTGAGCGGTGCTGTCGGCGTTCCTGCCGTTGTCCACGAAGAGGGTGACGTTCCATCCGGAGTGGCTGGCGAGGAAGGAGCTGTCGACGTGGAAGTGCGCTCGGGTCGTGTGGCAGCCGGAGGAGTACATCAGTTCCACGTAGCCGACGTAGCCGTACAGGTCCACGTCGCTCCTGGTGAGCGAGGAGTAGGAGCAGCTGTCCGCATGGGCGGCCGTCGCGGTCACGGTGGGTGCCGCGAGGGCGGACACCGCAAGGGCCGTACTGACAGCAAGAGCCTTCAGGGCTCGGGCCGGGTTCACGGGGATTCAGATCCTTCGCATGGCGGGCAACGAGTAGGGCGGCCGCGGCTGCGACCGGGGAGGTTCGAGGCGGACGCCTGCCCGGGGGTGCGCGGATGCGGTCGCGGGCAGGCGGTGCGCACGGCGCGGGCCGTGACAGGCGGGCATGTCAGTTGTAGACGTTGCTGCACTGGGTCTCTGCTCCGGTGCTCATGTCCTGGACGCAGACTTGAACCTCCAGCAGGCCGCCGGTGTCCGTGGGTCCGTGCCACCATGTGGGGGTGTCGGCCCCGGTGTTGGGGGCGTAGGCGTCGGCGTTGCGGTAGGACGAGCCGGAGCCGGGTGTTTCGTAGGCGTTCCACTGGATGATCGAGATCCGGCAGTCGTCGTATGCGTGGTCCCAGGTGTGTCCGGTGACGTGGTTGGCGTCCCAGGTTGTCCAGCCGTAGCAGTTGCCGGACCACGCCTCCCAGTTGGAGCCGGCTGCCTGGGCGCTCGGCGCCAGCAGGAACCCGGTGGTCAGGGTCGCGAGGGTGCACAGGGCGGCTGCGGCGGTTCGCCGGCCGCCTCGCGACCGGCGCTGGTGCGGTTGACGGGGCATGAATTCCTCCTCCTGTGATGCCTTGCGCGATCGGCGCCGGCCTTGTCCATCGGCTGCGCAGCCTGCGGTTCATCGGCTCGGTGAACACGTGCCGCCACAGCCGTGCCGACTGCTGGGGGCTTGAGGGTGCGGGCCGCTCATGCGTTCAGGACCGCGGGTTTGGAAGCAAGTGGGTGTGGACGAAACCGGATTCACCGGCTCGCGTCAGCCTGGGCTGCGGGCGTGGCACCTGTCAGCCGAACCAGCCGGTCGACTGGTCGGCGACGCGTCTGCCGGACTCCGTGATCCACGCCTCCAGCCTGTACGCCGGTGCGTGGGCGTACCAGGGGATGCTGATGCTGTAGGTCTGCCCGGGCTCGGCCAGCGTACCGCCGGTGCCCGCGTTGCCGGCCTCGGCGTACCAGCTGTCGTCGGCCTGGTAGAAGATCCGCACATCCGTGCTGGCGAAGGTGCCGTCCATCCTCTGGGAGAAGACGGCGGTGGTGACGTCGAAACAGGTGTACACCTGCCAGCCATAGGCACTCGTGACGGGGGTGCAGTGGGTGTCGTCGGCGCTGGCGCTGGTGGCACCGAGGCCGACCAGACTTCCGGTCGCCAGCGTCAGGGTCGCCGCGGCGGCGGCGAGTCGTGTGCGCATCCTTGGGTGTCCCCTTGCTCGTGCGAGCAGGGATCGCCCGCAGTCGTCGGTACGAGTTCGTCGGTACGAGATCGTCAGTACGAGATCGTCAGTACGAGAAGCAGAAGCTCGCGTCCCAGATGCTGTTGGGCGCCGAGGTGTTGGGGGTTCCGCCCCACAGCCAGCACGAGTCACCCCACGGGGCCGGCTGGTGCTCCGGAACCCAGCCCGTGGAGGCGAACTGGGAGTAGACGCCCTCGTCGTCCCAGGGCATGGACCTGGCATCGCCAAGGTGGTCGAGGAACGCCCAGGTGGAGGCCGGACGACCGGTCTGGTTCAAGGTGACGACACACGCCTGGGTACCGTCCGTCGATTCGATCAGCTCCGACGTGTAACCACCCTCGGTATGGCTCTGGATGAGCCGCCCCTGGCAGACGTAGTTGGCCGCCTGGGCCTGGGAACCCGTCGTCACGACACCGGCGGCGGCCAGGGAGAGCGCGGCGACTCCCGTGGCGAGTGCACGGATGTGCTTCATAGCTTCCTTCCGGAACCTGGTCTCGGGTCCCTGGTCTCGGGGGTCAGGTGGCCTCGGGGTCAGGTGGCCTCGGGGTCAGGTGGCCTCGGACGTCATGGACCAGTCGTGGTGGTGCAGGATGCCGGGCAGCGCGTCGGCGTGGTCTCGGTGCCCGTGGGAGCGGCGGCCCGAGCCTGCCCGGTCATGCCGGTCAGCATGGCCCCGGTGTCGAGGGCGACCGGGCCGGCCGGGAGCTTTCGCATCATCAGAGAGCCCTTGACGCAGTGATCCGCCCCGACGCTCAAGGGGTGCCACGACCGGCCGACCGCTCAGCACAGCCACCGGCCGCTGCCGTTCGGACCCCCGACGACGGTTCCGTTGGAGAAGTCCCAGGCGGCGGTGACCGCTTCGAGTTCGTTGCAGTTGTAGGTCCAGTCGACGTCCGCCTGGAACTGCTCGGTGGACTGTCCCCAGATCGACACCGAGGGAGAAGGGAGGTCGGTCTGCGAGGTGTTCTGGTACGGCGTGTCGACGGAGAACCCCTGCGTCGTCCGGATGGCCACCCGCGCGTTCCAGCCCGAGTGCGAGGCGGCGAACCCGGAGTCGATGTGCATGACCGCCTCGACCCGATGGCAGCCGGAGGAGTACCTCATCTCGACGTATCCGATGTACCCGAGGTTCCCCGTACCGATGTCGTCGGTGTTGAGTCGCATGGAGTAGCTGCACGCATCTGACGCGGCCGCAGTGGCCACGCCGGCGCTGACGGCCACCGATCCCGCCGCGGCGACGGTGACGGCAGCGACGGCGGCGGCGAGGCGCCGCAGTCCGGATCTCATGATGCCGGGTTCATCCCCTCTGAAGTGGCCGGGCGGAAGCCCGCGTTGACGTCCTGGTGTCCGCCTGCCAGGTGCGAGACGACGCGGGGACGGTCGAGCGCTGCACGGCTGCACGGTCGGCCGGCACCGCGTCCGATGGCGATGGTGATGGCGGTGACTCATCCGATGGTTCAAGGGCGTACTGCCTCGGCTGGGCGTGGCCGCCCAGCCGGTGAGAAGCAGCGGTCCTTGCGGCCCGTCGGTCAGCCATGGGCCCGGGCCGCGCCGGTGGAGGCGACGGTGGCGACGGCCGTCGTCACGGCCGCCGCTGCTGCCTGACCGGGCGTTTCATCGCTGTTCCTTTCGTCGCGCGGGAATGGCTGAGTGCCCCACGGTGACGCTATGGACACGGGTCCGCCGACCGTCCTAGATTCGTCCTAGTGCCAGGTCAGCCAGGGGATGGGCGCTGATGGTGAAGTGCCGGGGGGAACATGAGATTTGGTGTGCTGGGGCCGTTGCACGCCCAGATCACCGGGCGCGAGGTCCGATTAGACGGACCGCGGCAGGCCAAGATGCTGGCCGCGCTCCTGGTCGACGCCAACAACGTCGTCGCCATGGAACGACTCGTCACCGTGATGTGGGACGAGGAGGCACCCGCCACCGCGGTCCGTCAGGTCCAGGACGCCCTCTCCGGGCTGCGCCGCAACCTCGCCGCGTGCGGAGCACCAGGTTCCTTGATCAGCACGCGGCGCGGCGGCTACCAGATCCACCTGGCCCCGGATCAGCTCGACCTGCTGGAGTTCGACCACGAGCGACACCTCGCCGAACGGCACAAGGCCCCTTTCGAGACAGCTGTCGCGCTGCGGCGCGCGCTCGCCTGCTGGCGCGGAAACGCCTTGGTCGACATCTCCAGCCGGGTCCTGGAGATCGACGCGGCACGGCTGAACGAGAAGCGCGCCGCCACGCACAAACGGTGTCTGAGCGTCGAACTCGACCTGGGGCGTCATCGTGAGGTCGTGGAGGAGCTGACCGCCCTGCTGCGAGAGCACCCCTACGACGAGCACGTCGCCGAGCACCTGATGGTCGCCCTCTACCGGTGCCAACGGCAAGGCGAGGCACTGCAGGTGTACGAGCGGCTGCGCCGGACACTGGCAGGAGAACTCGGCGTCGACCCCACCCCGCCGATCCAGGCGCTGCATCGGCGCATCCTGGTCGCCGATCCCGCCCTGGCGGCCCCTGCTGCTGCGAGCGGTCCTGCGGACACCCGACCGGAGAGTCCCGGCGCGGCGGCCACCGAACCGGTCATGGCGATGCCGGTGCGGCAACTTCCGCTCGACGTACCGGACTTCGTGGGCCGGGCGGACGCGCTGGCCGAGCTCGCCCGATTACTCGACGGGACGGCTCCGAACCGGGCTCCGGTGGCCGTCGTCGTGGGCGGTCCCGGTGTCGGCAAGTCCTGTCTGGTGACGCACGCCGCGCGGCTGGCGAGCGCCGCCTTCCCCGACGGCCAGCTCTACCTCGACCTCGCCGGGACATCGGACGAGCCGCGGGACCCGGCGCTGATGCTGGCCGAGGCACTGCGTGCCCTCTCGATCGCCGGCAGCGCGATCCCGAACGGGCTGTCCGAACGGTCCGCGCTCTACCGGTCGTTGCTGGCGGACCGCCGGATGCTGGTGGTGCTCGACGACGCCGGTCACGCCGGCCAGGTGCTGCCCTTGCTGCCCGGGGCCGACGGCTGCGCCGTGCTGATCACCAGCCGCACTCTGCTGACACACCTTCCCGGCGCCCGGCACATCGACCTGGACGTGCTGAGCCCGGCCGAGGCGCGGGAGTTGTTCACCGGCGTCGTCGGGCGGCGGCGGGTCGAGCGGGAAGCGGGGGAGGCCGACGCGATCCTCGACTGCTGCGGCAACCTGCCGCTGGCGATCCGGATCGCCAGCGCCAAGCTGACCGGCCGCCCGGCCTGGTCGCTGCGGGTGCTGCGGGAACGGATCGAGGACGAGTCCCGGAGGCTGGCCGAGCTGAGGATCGGGGACCTCAGCGTGCGAGCCAGCGTCGAACTGAGCCTGCGGCTGCTGCCGGCCGACGCGGTGCGCGCGCTGAGCCTGCTGGGCCTGCTCGGCCCATCCACCCTGCCCGGCTGGGTGGTCGGCCCGCTGCTGGACCGCTCGGACGCCGAGGAGGTGCTGGAGACCCTCGTCGACGCCAGCCTGGTGCGGCTGACCGCCACCGACGCCCTCGGCGAGCCGCGTTACCGGCTGCACGACCTGATCAGGACCTGTGCCGTGGAGATCGCCGCCCCGCTGCCGACGCAGGACAAGCGGGACGCGATCATCCGGGTGCTGTCCGTCTGGCTTGAGCTGATCGGGCGCGGCACCGACCGGCTGCCGGCGGCCGGGCTGCTGGCGGCCGCGCCGGGTTCGGCGCCGCGCCGCTCGCTGCCCGATGCGGTCGTGGACCGGCTGATGGCCGACCCGGTCGGCTGGTTCGACGCGGAACGCGACAACCTGCTCGGCGCGGTGAAACTGGCCGTGGACTGGGGCCTGGACGAGCTGGCCTGGGAACTGGCGGCCGGCGCGGCGACCTACTACGACCACCGGTGTCTCTATCAGCACTGGCAGCACGGGCACCGGCTCGCGTTGGCCGCGGCCGAGGCCGCCGGCAACATGCGCGGCGCATCGGTGCTGCTACGCGGTCTCGGCCAGCTGCACATCTACCAGGACGAGTTCGACCGGGCCACCCGGGCCCTGGAGTCCTCCCTCGGGCTGTGCCAGGACGGAGGGGACAAACGCGGCGAGGCGCTGTCGGTGGCCATGCTGGGTACGGTCAGCCGGGTGCAGGGCCGTGACGACGAAGCCCTCGAACGTGTCGAGCACGCGCTGGCCATCGCGGCCGGTGAGGGCGACCGGCACATCGAAGCGCAGCTGTCCTGCTCCATGGCCGTGATGAAGCTCATGCAGGGCAAGCTCGACGAGGCGGAGTTCTGGTTCGACGGGGCCTTGAGCCAGGCCAGGGAGCTGGGCGACGGGCATCGCGTGGCCGTGGTGCTGCGGCGGTTCAGCCGGCTGCACGATCGGTGTGGTGATCCGGACGAGGCGCTGCGCTGCCTGTGGCAGGCGTTGGCCACCTTCGAGGAACTGGGCGACGAGCGGTGTGTTGCGTACACGCTGCTGGAAGTCGGCCGCGTGTACGCCGGCCAGCACGACCGGGACCGGGCGAGCCCGGCGTTGGAGCGCGCGGCGGGCCTGTTCCACCGGCACGGCGACCGCCAGGACGAGGCCACCTGCTGGCAACTGATCGGCGACCTGTACGCCGCCGCCGGCGTTCACGACCTGGCGGACCAGCACCGAGAGCGGGCGCTGCGGCTGTGGCAGATGATCGGCGACATCAACCAGACGAAAGCTCCGGCGCGGCCATCGTCGCCGTAAGGTGGTCATGTCCCTGACCAGAGACGTCTGTCCGATCAGTCACCCGTAACTCCCGCGCGACGGCCTCGGTCTTCTGCACCGGCGGATCTGCATCCTCGACGATGACGGCCTGTCCGCGGTCAGGGGGCGGTCCTGAAGGGGATGGGACGCCCGGTGAACCTGTCGGTCAACGTCCTGTCGCCAAGTGGAGCGTCCAGACGGACGCTGATCTTCTCACCGGCGTTGTGGCGACAGGCGACCTCGTCGCCACGTCCTCCCCACAGAGGCCACGTGCGTTTCAGCAGCAGTGTCACGGTGTGAGTGGATTCACGGGCTTCGATGCGCGGGCGGTTCTCGCACGAGCCCCAGCTCTCGACCGCGTTGATCGTACGACCGTTGTCGCTCACGATGACGCTTTCCCCTCGCGAGCTGTCCGCCACCGAGGCGTCTTCACTGTGCGAACGCTCCAAACGGTTCCAGAAGTGCAGTCCCACCATGACGAAGACTGCCAGGACCAGGACAGAACAGCCCATGCGCCGGAACAGTTGGGATCTACTTCCGTACACAGCAGTCTCCTCCGTGGGCAGATCCGCGACAGGCTTGCCAGTTGGCCTTCGCCGGCCCGTCGTACAGCTTGCCGGTGACCTCCGGCCCGGGAACGTCGATCGCACTCTGCTCAGCCGTCGCCCGCGGCCGGGGCGATGCCGCAACGGATCCTGTGTCACGTCGTCGAGGGGACGCTGATCCGCCTGGACATCGAGCACACCTCTGCTTTCGTTGTTTCGCCGGCTGTGTCTTCTTGGGTGTGTGCACGTCGCGGCGGAACGCGGGCGGGAGTGAGCCTGTCCGGAGGGCTGGGTGCCTCCCAGGGACGGAGCCGGTCGGCGGTCCTCGGGTGTGCAGGGCCCCGCCGCACAGGTTGAAGATCAAGCTAGCCTCGCGCTTTCATGAAGCGGGCTGTCCGGCAGGCGGCCAGGAAAGCAGAAAGTGCCTCTGACCAGTAAGAATAAGGATTGTCGAGGTCCTTGTTCCTGCCACCGCCGGAGGCACTTCCCAGGTGAAGCACTCTATCGCGTCCTATCCCCGCGTCCGTGTCCAGGACGACGGCCGCCGGGTCGGTCAAGACCGCGCACACCGTCCCGACGAACACCCTGGGAATCGACGCCGGCAAGAAAATCGTCGGCCGCAAACGCAGCATCGTCGTCGACACACTCGGCCTCTTACTCCTGGTCATGGCCACCGCTGCGAGCGTCTCCGACAACAAAGCGGGCAAGCAGCTGCTGACCCGAACCGCGGCCACCCATCCCAGGATCAGCAAGGCGTGGGTCGACACAGGCTACAAGAACCAAGCCGTCGAACACGGCGCGAGACTCGGCATTGATGTCGACGTCGTCCCACGCGACACCCAGGTCAAGGGCTTCTCCGTCCTGCCCAGGCGATGGGTCGTGGAACGAAGCCTCGGATGGATCATGATGCAGCGCCGCCTCGCCCGCGACTACGAAACCAAACCCGAACACTCCGAGAGCATGATCCGCCTCGCAGCGATCTCCGCCCTCGCCAAACGCGCAACCGGCGAAACCACCCCAACCTGGCGAGACGCATAAACCGCAATCACCCGCGAACTACACGAACCAGACGTGCTCTCAAGCCGGGCTCACTCCCATCGAAACCGGACCCGGGTACGACAGCGACCGCTGTGGGCCGAACGGGTGAGGGAACCGGTGCGTTCAGATACCCCGTCATCCTCAAGGGGGGCCTTTGACCAGCGGCTTAAGAAGCGGTGAAGAGACAGTTGTTGGACGAGATGGTGTTCCGGAGCGAAGACGTGTCCGCGGCGGACCGGTTCGACTACTGGACCGAGCTTTTGGGCCGTACCCACGCGCCCATGGACCTGCGCAGCGACCACACCGACGACTTCCGGGCCTCCCAGCGCGTGCTGGACCTCGGCGCCGTCACCGTGTGGTCCGCCACGTTCCAGCCGCTGGTGTTCCAGCGCACGCCGAAGCTGATCCGGCAGTCCGACCCCGAGGCCTACCACCTGTCACTCGTCGTACGCGGGACCGGGGCGGGCGTGTGGCGGCACCGGGAGACCGCGTACAAGCCGTACGACCTGTTCATCAACTCGTCCTCGTTGCCGAACGACGTCTACAGCACCGGAGACCTGGTCCGGACCGTGGCGCTGGAGGTTCCCAAGGTGCTGCTGCCGCTGCCCCGCGACATGGCCGCCCGGATCGTCGGGGCGCCGGTGTCGGCCCGGGAAGGCATGGGTGCCCTACTGGCCCAGTTCCTCACCCAGTTGATCGCGGACCCGGCCGCGTACCAGCCCTCCGACCGGCCGCGGCTGGCCGCCATCGTGACCCCTCTGGTCGCCGCGCTCTTCGCCCATCTGCTCGAAGCCGGCGACTGCCTGCCGCCGGAGACCCACCAGCGGGCCCTGACCTTGCGCATCCAGGCGTTCATCCGGGAGCACCTGCACGACCCGCACCTCACCCCGAGCGCCATTGCCGCCGCGCATCACATCTCCACCAGCTATCTGCACCGCCTCTTCCAGCACGAAGACGCCACCGTCGCCGCGTGGATACGCCGCCTGCGCCTGGAGGCGGCCCGCCGCGACCTCGCCGATCCGGCGCTTCGCACCACCCCCATCCACGCCATCGCCGCCCGTTGGGGATTCCCCCGCGCAGCCGACTTCAGCCGCGCCCACCGCGCGGCCTACGGCACCACGCCCAAGGACCACCGGCACCAAGCCCTCCACCAGGCCCAGATGCCGGAAGTCCACCCATTGCCAAGGGGGGTGTGGACTGATCGCTAACGACTCTTCGGCGGGATTCCGAGATCCTCCACTCATACGGCTGGGGCTTCACGGGGGTGAGCGTCAGCCACCGAACGAGAACGGGGAGACATGACTGCGAAGCAACAGGGCCGTCGCAGAGGACGGATCACAGCGGCGCTGGTCGCTCTGACGTCGCTGGCGGCGCTGATATCGGGCACTGAGCAGGCGGTCGCCGCCGACCCGCCCGTAATTGCCGACGAGGGCCAACCGTTCAAGAGCGAGGACGCATCCGGCTTCGTTCTCCATCCGCGGGAGATGCCAGGTGTTGACGAGGGCGAGACAGCACGGTCGGTGATCGAGGGGGCCGAGGCGAAGGGCGTCGTGTCGAGGGTGTCGCCGCTGAGCGTGGCCCAGTCGCGGCAGCATGTCGGCCGCCCCCTGTGCCACACGACCGGGATCAACGGCACGCTCGAGTACAACGGCTTCTGCTGGGACGAGACGGACGACAACACCAGCGCCTATGACCCGGCCGGGGGCTGGCATCCGCAAGGGTTCACCGCCTCGCACGACGCGGACTCGAGCGGCACCATCGACGGTCACCACCTCTACATGGCGTCCTGGTACTGGGGCCACGGCCTCATAGACGAGGACCGGAGCAAGAAGGCCCGTATCTCCATCCTGGAGTCGACCGGCACGGACTGGAGCTACGGGCACGTGCTGCTCGTGCAGCCGACCGGCAGTCGGGCCAACCCCAACTTCTCCACGGTCGACGATGTACACGCCGACGGCATGGTCTGGTACGGGAACAGGCTGTTCGTGGCCAACGGCGGCGAGTTGCAGATCTACGACCTCGACCACCTGTGGATGGTGAACTCCATCTCGAAGGAGTCGGGTATTTCGGGCGGCACATCCTCGGCCGAGTACCACCAGTGGGCCCTGCCCATGGTCGCCCGTTACTCGAACCGCACCAAGGCCGAGCAGGGCGGTCTCTCCAAAATGAACTGTAATGACAGAAAGGATCAGAACGGCGATCCGGTACCGGTTGCCTGCCTGAACTCCTTGAGCCTGGACCGCAGTGTGTCACCGCCGCGCCTGGTCTCCGGACGCCACGGGGGACCCGACCGCACCGACCCGGTGGATGTGATCCGCTGGCCGATCGAAGACCTCGGTGAGGGCGGTACGTCCCCCGTCATGGCGACGGCCGCCTACGCCGCTCCCATTCACGGCTTGCAGGGCGTGGCCACCGACGGAACGTACTACTACATATCGGCCATGTGTGACACGAAATACATGGGAGTCACCGACCCCACGAACTCAGACGCCTACTACTGCATCTGGCAGGCCAAGCCGAACGACAAGGTGTCGATCCTCACCCGCGATGCGCCCCTCACCCAGAACCTGTCCTACTCGTTCTCCTCGGGCCGGCTGTGGGGCATGAACGAGGTCACCGGCAAGCGCGTGGTCTTCTCCCTGCTGCCCCGGAGAATCGACGACGCCCAGTACCTGTACAACGACTACAGCAAGTTGTGCGCGGGCGCGGGCAGCGAGATCTACAACGGTTCGAAGGTCATCCAATGGGGCTGCAAGACCGAGGACAAGGCCCGGGACGAACACTGGCTCCCCGAGAACACCACCGACTCCAACGGCGCCCGCGCGTACTTCCTGCGCAACACCTACTCCGGCAAGTGCATGGGCCCGGCCTCCAGCCTGGCCAGCGGGGCGGGCATGATCCAGTACACCTGCAACGGCGCGGTGGACGAGAAGTGGTGGTACGACCAGGACACCCACGAGCTGCGGAACGTCTACTCGGGCAAGTGCCTGGGCCTGGGCTCCGCCGCCACAAAGGGCTCCCAGCTCATCCAGTGGCCCTGCAACGGCGCCCAGGACGAGCGCTGGACCATCTCCAAGTCCGCCCCCAACGTGTGACCTGGACACCCGCCTCCGACGGCCCGCCGGGAAACCCGGCGGGCCGTCGCGGTCTTAAGGCACTTCTGCGTACCGGCGATTCGGGCATTTTGCGGTCTGCCGTGCCGATTCAAGGGATGGCGGGTGTCGGCCGGAGCGGGTGGGCAGGGTGATGTCGGCGCGCGATCCCGGGTGCGGGTACGTCCTGGGTGGTGGAGTGCCGTTGGTCTTGGGGAGGGGACGGCGTGGGACTGTTCTCGCGGAGTGCATCGGATGGCGACGGCGTGCAGGAACACTGGCTGCTGCAGGGCGAGGCCGGGGAAGTGGCAGGCCGGGGCGGTGCTGCTGGTCGAGACGGTCCGCAAGACCGGTCTGGATGCAGCGATATCGGCGGCGCTCGTGCCGTGGCGCAAACCGTGAGCGGTGCACGATCCGGGCAAGATCCTTCTGGATGTCGCGCTCGCGGTGGCGCTGAGCGGGGACTGCCTGGCCGATGTGGGCATGCTGCGGGCCGAGCCGGCTGTGTTCGGGCCGGTGGCCTCCGACCCCACGGTCTCCCGGCTGGTCAGCAGGCTGGCGTCGGGTGGGCAGCGGGTCCTGGCCGCGTTGCGCACCGCCCGGGCTGAAGTACGCGAACACGTGTGGCGGTTGGCCGATGACGCAGCGCCGGACGCGGGCGGGCAGGTGATCGTGGACATCGACGGAGTCCTCGTCCTGGCGCACTCCGAGAAGCAGGACGCCGCCGCGACCTGGAAGAAGACGTTCGGGCACCACCCGCTGATGGGGTTCGTCGACCACGGCCGCGGCGGGTCCGGCGAGCCGGTCGTGGGCCTGCTGCGACCCGGCAACGCCGGCTCCAACACCGCCGCCGACCACATCGACGCCACCAAGCCGGCCCTGGCTCAGCTGCCGAAACGGCTCCGGCGGGGGCGTCAGACGCTGATCCGTACCGACTCCGGTGGCGGCACCCACGAGTTCGTCGCCTGGCTCACCCGGCGCGGGCGGTGGCTGTCGTACTCGGTCGGCATGACCATCACCGACGCCATCCACCAGGCCGTCCTGAAGGTCCCGGCCTCGGCCTGGACACCGGCCGTGGAACCCGACGGCGACATCCGCGACGGCGCCTGGGTCGCCGAACTCGCCGGCGACTGCCTGACGGGCTGGCCCAAGGGACTGCGGCTGATCGTGCGCAAGGAACGGCCGCACCCCGGCGCCCAGTTGCGTTTCACCGACGCCGACGGCATGCGTCTCACCTGCTTCGCCACCAACACGGCCGACGAGGCGATCGCCACCCTCGAACTGCGCCACCGCCAGCGGGCCCGTGCCGAGGACCGCATACGCGCCGCCCGCGCCACCGGCCTGCGCAACCTCCCCCTCCACGACGCCGCACAGAACCAGATCTGGCTGGAGATCATCCAGATCGCCCTCGACCTGCTGGCCTGGATGCCCCTGCTCGCCCTGACCGGCAAGGCCCGCCTGTGGGAGCCCCGCCGCCTGCGGCTTCGACTGTTCTCCACCGCCGCCCAGCTCGTCACCACCGGCCGCCGCCGCTACCTCCGCCTCGCCAAGCACTGGCCCTGGACCGACGTGATCAACGAAGCCCTGGAACGACTCCACGCCCTCCCGAACCCCGGCTGACCAGCCTCTTCCCGTCCCTACGAGCAGCACCACCACACCGGAGCAGTGGAACCCGGCGCACACCCGACGCGACAACCGGGCCATCAGCCTGCCCAGACTCCGAAAATCCCCATCAACACTCACCACAAAGGGTCCGTCAGCAAGCTGACGGACCCTCATGAACGATCGAGGCTAGCGCCGCTTGCGCTTCTTCGTGCTCCGGTTGTCGGCGCTCGGCCCGGCACCGCTCGGCCGGCTGGGCGCCGCCGGGTTCGGCGCGGCCTCGCGCAAGCCGATCCGGCGAGTCTGCCAGACGGTCAACTCCCACAACCCGATCGCGACGCCGACTCCTACGACGCCGATGGGGAGGGAGCTGAAGTCGGCACCGGCGGGCTGCGGGGCCAGCCAGCCGCTCGGGTCCACCAGCAGGTCCTCGGTGGTGCCCGCGTCCTCCGTGCCGTTGCAGCCCATGCCGACGATGTCGGCGTGGGCCATCGGCCTGCCGTCGGTCCGCTTCAGCCTGCAGTGGTAGACCGGGCCGGTCTTGCCCCTGGTGGCGTACACCGAGGTGATCCGCACCTCGGCACGCTGTCCCCGGCCCTGCATCAGCGCGGCCCGGGAGACCAGCCCGGAGCCGAGCACGACGGCCAGCCCGATGGTCAGCCCGGCGAAGAACACCCACCCCCTGGTCGCGGTCGCCATCAGCACCGCGATCGCGAGGGCCACGGTCAGCACACCGAGGATCAGCGCCGCCGGAAACCAGTCCGGGCCGGTGCCGAGCACGCCGATGCCCACCATCGGCAGGGGGACGAGCGCGGCTGTGCGGGCGAGCCGCCGCACCACGTGCGGGGGCCAGGCCACGTTCTTCCGGGTCCCGGGCGCCATCAGCGGCCCTCGAACCGGCGCAGCCCGGCCCGCCGGGAGAGCCAGACCAGCAGCTCGAAGAGCACCAGTACCACCGGCAGGGCCCACGCGGCGATGTCGACCCCGCTGTAGTCCGTCCCGGCCGGCTCCGGCGCCGTCCAGCCGTGCGGGTCGACAAGCACGTCCTCGGTCTGCCCGACTTCCATCGGCCCGCCGCAGGAGTCGTTGCCCAGCTCGGCGTGCTTGAGCGGCTTGCCGTCCACCCGCCCCAGAAGGCAGGTGTACTCCGGCCCGTGCTTGCCCTGGTACGTCTTCACCGAGGTGACCCGCACCTCCACCCGCTGCCCTTGGTGCGCCATCACCTCCGCCTGCAGCACCGGCCCCGGCCCGGACAGCGCGGCGATCCCCACGATCACCCCGCCGACGATCAGCCACCCGTTCGGCGCTGCGATGATCATCAGCGAGAGAGTCGCGATCAGCGCGAAGGTCCCGAGGACCAGTCCGAACCCGCTCCAGTCCGGATCGGCGGCCAGCAACGACAGCCCGACGATCACCGGCGGCCCGAAAAACGCCGTCGTGGTGAGGCGGCGGACCTGCCGGGACGAGGTGGCGGTGGCTGTTCGAGGCACGGCGTCAGTGTGACGAACGGGGTCGTCAGGCTGAAGGGCGGGGTCCGTCACCACAGTCGTCGCCCTCGATGAGCACCTGCCGGGTGGTGACGTACGCGGCAAAGAGCAGCATTTCGACGGCAGTTCGGGCGGCACCGAGGACGCCGGAGCCCCTCGGATGTTCATGGCTCCGGGTTGTGGCCCACCTTGCGGAGGCTGCGCCGGAACCGCAACTCGTGAGGCGGCGGTGGCGGCGTCATCCTGCCGTCCTGGCCGAACATCACCGACGGTATGACGGGGCCCAGCGTGCAGGCCGCGCAGTATCTCCTGCGCCACCACGGTGCCTCGATCACCGCCGACGGCCAGTTCGGGCCGGCCACCCTCGCCGCGACCAAGACCTTCCAGTCCGCACACGGCCTCGGCGTGGACGGCCAGATAGGCCCCCAGACCTGGTCCGCGCTCATCGTCCAGGTCCAACAGGGCTCCACCGGCGACGACGTCCGCGCCGCCCAGGTCGAACTGAACAAGTTCGGCTACGGCCTCGCCGTCGACGGCAGCTTAGGCTCCGGCACCGACAGCGCCGCCCGGGCCTTCCAGTCCGCACACGGCCTCGGCGTGGACGGCCAGGTGGGACCGCAGACCTGGCAGATGCTCGTCGGCAGCTGACCGCCGCCCCCCTCCGGTGGCGAGTGTGCGAGGCGGGACGGCGTGACGGCGACGTTTCGTTCGCCCCGCACTCGCGGGCGTACTGGCGCGGACCGGCTCCTAGAAGGGCTCAGCGGCCCGCAGGAGACCCTGCGGAAGGTAGGGGGACTCGACGCGGATGGCCCAGCCGCGACGGCGGGCGTGGCAGGCCAGGGCGAGGATGTCGAGGTTGAGGGAAGCATCCGGATCGTCGGCGCGGTCGGCGACCTGGTAGTGGTCGCGGTGGGCTTCGAGCGCGTCGGCCAGGGCCAGGTTGAAGCTCTCCTCATCGCCCTCCACGAGCTGCGACAGCAGCACGGCCGGCGGCATGGCGAAGCCCCAGTCCTCGGCCTTCTCGGCCTGCTGCAACGCCCGCTGCGCGGCCGGCTCGGGGTCGGTGCCCTTGAGGTAGGCGTGGAGGGCCTCGCGGTAGGCGCTGAAGGCGGAGCCGTCCGGGCGGGCGAAGGCGGGGCCGGTGAGGACCAGCGGGGCGAGGTCCTCGCGTGCGCCGGTGATGAGGGCGAGGGCAGTGGCCCGCTGCCAGTTCCCGGCGCCGGCTTCCTCGTCCCGCTCGGCCGGGTAGCGCAGCGTGCGACCGTCGATGGTCACCTCGGCCTCGGTGCCCGGTTCCGCAAGGGCGATGCGGAAGAGGGCCGCCCCCGACCGGGAGGCCAGCCGAAGGTTCGCGAGCTGCGCGTCCGTGACGCCGTCGGGGTTCCCCGCGCGCCACTTGAAGAGGCGCTCCTGATCGCCCATGACGCTGCGCAGCCTCCGGACGGCGAGGGGTTCTCCGTCGACGGGTGTGAACGCCTCCTGGATGTGTACCTCGTACATGGCCTCGATCCGCGGGTTCACCGTCCGCTCGCGGACCGGCCGCTCGACCACCAGCGGGCCCGCGGCGAGTGCGGCGACCGCGTCCGGCCGCCGGTCCCGGCCGAACCCCGCGACCCGCGGGCCGCGGGTCTCGAAGCCGGTGACCAGCGCGTGCGGAAGGTAGTCGGTGCGGACGGCGGGCGCCCAGCCCAGGGTCCGGTACGCGAGCGCGGCGAGGGCGATGGGGACGAGCGGGAGAAGGCTGCTCGGGGAGGCCGCGGGACCGTGCAGGGTGGTGTGCCTGGCCAGGAGGTCGGCCAGCGCGGCGTCGAAGGTCTCCCGGTCCTCGGCGGCCAGGGCGCGCAACGTGTGCAGCGCCGCGCTGTCCGGCCTGTCGAGGAGGGGCGCGCCGGTCTCCTGGGCACGGGTACGGACGCGGTTCAGGGCCGCGTCGACGGCGGCGAGCCTGGCCTGCGGGCTCGGCGGGTACTCCTCGTCGTCGCCGGTGTCGTCCAGGACCACGGCCGTCAGTCCTGTGGCGAGCTCGCCGACGGGCGTTCCCTGCGCCTGCTCGGCGAACTTCTGCCGTGCGAAATGGAAGGCCTCGCCGTGCCACTTGGCTTTGTCCCTGAGGACCGTCAGGCAGAGCGCGTCGATCCACTCCCCGGGCGTGACGCTCTCCTCGGGGGCTTCCTCACCCGGGTCGTAGCTCATGCCGAAGTTCACGTACTCCAGGAAGACCTGGAAGCTGCAGTGCGGGTGGTACGCCGCGTAGGCGACGGCGCCGGCCGCGGCTTCGGAGGCGTCCTTGAGGGCGGCCCTGGCCTCCGGGGTGTCGAGGCCGGGTGTCTCGACGGAGAGGGCGCCCAGGTAGTCGAGGAACCCCTCGGCGATCGACTGCCATTCGCGGGTGGTCATCCGGCCGGCCCGCGACATGGACCGCACCTGGCCCCCGATGCGGTTCGTGAAGTCCTCGCGCGCTGCCGACACGACGGCCCCGCCCACCTGGTGACGCTCTATCCGCACTGCCCTGCTCCTTGATCGAAACTCCGCGACAGCCTAAGCGCGGGATCTGACAGGGCAGCGGACGCGGCTGCGAGCCGCCCGGCTCGCAGGACACGAAGTCGGTTCAGCGGTCTGCCGGTTCGGCTGTCAGTTCGGCTGTCAGTTCGGTTGTCAGGGCGCGGCGGTCGAGTTTTCCGTTGATGTTGAGGGGGAGGGTGGTGCGGTGGGTGAAGCGGTGGGGAACCATGTAGCGCGGGAGGCGGGTGGACAGGGCCTGGCGGAGTTGGGCGGGAGGGACGGGGGTGCCGGTGTAGGCGGCTTCGAGGCGGGTTTGGCCGTCGGGGCCGTGGAGGGCGACGACGGCGGCCTGTTCGATGCCCTCCTGGTCGCGCAGTACTGCCTCAGTTTCGCCGATCTCCACTCGTTGGCCCATGATCTTGACCTGTTGGTCGATGCGTCCGAGGTGGACGAGCGTTCCTCCGTCGAGGGTCTGGACGAGGTCGCCCGTGCGGTACCAGTCCTTGTCGCCGGGGAGGTAGTGCTCGGATGGCTCTGCGGGGCGCCCGGCCGGGGTGAGGAAGCGGCCGTTGTTGTCCGCCGGGTCGAGGTACCCGGTGAAGCGCTGCACTCCGCGTACGCACAGCTCGCCGGTCTCCGCGGGGTTGCCGGCCTCGTCGAGGACGAGGCAGTCGAGGTGGGGGTAGACCGGGCCGATCGGCAGGGTGCCGTTGGCCGTGACCGGCCAGTCGGCGATGTGCTCGGGCAGCCTGTACTGGGTGCAGACGATGGTCACTTCGGTGGGGCCGTAGAGGTTTTCCAGGACGCTCTGTGGTGCGGCGGCGCGCCAGGCCTTGGCCTGTTGGGTGGTGAGCTGTTCGCCGCCGAACAGGCTCCAGCGCAGGGTGGGCATCGAACCGGGGGCGAGGCCGCCGGTGAGGTGGGCCATGGTGATGACCGACGGTACGGAGAACCAGTGGGTGATGCCTTCGCGGGCGACGAACCGGGCCGGTTTCGCCAGTTCCTGGCGGGGCGGGACCACCAGCGTGGCGCCCGAGCCCCAGGCTGCGAACAGTTCGAAGACGGACGGGTCGAACGCGAGGCCGATGTTCTGGGCCATGCGGCAGCCGGGGCCGAGTGCGTAGCGTTCGATCACGTAGCGCAGGAAGGCGTCGATGCTGCGGTGTGTCACCGGGACGCCCTTGGGTACGCCGGTGGAGCCGGAGGTGAACAGGAGGTAGGCGGTGTCCTCGGGGGTGACGGGGGCGGGCGGCGGGGCGTCGTGGGGCGGTGGCGCGGTGCGCAGGCGGGTCAGGAGGTCGTCGGACAGGGTGAGGTCGAGGGCGGCCGCGTGCGCGATGGCGGCCGAACGGGCCGGAGGAAAGGCCGAGTTGAGGGGGACCACGGCCGCGCCGAGGCGCAGGGCGGCGAGGTAGCCGGCGTAGGTCAGCGGTCGGGGTGTCGTGGTCAGGCCCACGCGGGCCGGGGCCCTGCCGCCGTGGAGGGCCAGGATCCCGGCGGCCAGGACGCCGGCCAGGGCGTCGAGTTCGCGGTACGTGAACGTCTCGGCGCCCACCTTGAGCGCGGGGCGGCCGGGGTGTTCGCGGGCCGACCGCGCGAACCACTCGTGGAGCCCGAGGGGGGTCATCGCAGGTCCTTTCGGGTGTGCCGGGCCCGGAGCACGGCGGATTCCTTGTCCGCGTCGATGCCGAGCGGGGTCTTCCCCTGGTGGTAGGGGGCGTCGGCCGGTCCGCGTGCGCGCAGCCAGGCCCAGGTGTCGGTGACCGTGTCGGCCAGCGGGCGGCAGCGCAGGCCGGCGGCGGTGGCGCGGGCCGTGGACGCCGACCAGACTCCGGCCATGGCCGGCTGGTCGGGGGCCCAGAACGGCAGCTCGGTCCAGGGTCCGACCTCGTGTTCCAGGAGGACGTCGTCGGCGGTCCAGGCGAGTCGGGCACCGGCGCCGGTCACGCGTGCGCAGGTGCCGAGGAGGGCGCCGAGGGTCTCGGTGCCCTGGGCGCCGGCGACGAGGTAGCGGCCCTCGTCGCCTGTCTCCAGCAGCCGGATGCCGAACGCCGCGATGTCCCGGGCGTCGATCAGCTGGACGGGGCGGTCGGGGTGGCCGGGGGTGAGGACGTCGCCGCCGCGTGCCATGCGTTCGAGCCACCAGAGCAGTCGGCCGGGGGTCTCGTGGGGGCCGATGATGAGGCCGGGGTTGAGGATCACCGTGCGGCCGGTGAACTCGGCCTCGACGGCCCGTTCGCAGCCGGCCTTCAGGGCGTTGGCGGGTACGTCGTCGACGGCGGCGTCGGGCGCGCAGGGGTGGCGCGGCGAGTCCTCGTCGACAGGGCCTGCGGGCCAGTCGGCGTAGGCGTGGAAGGAGGAGACGAAGAGGTAGGCGTCGGCGTGGCCGCTGAGCGCGCGGGCCGACAGGCCGACGGTGCGGGGGTGTTGGCCGCCGGCGTCGATCACGGCGTCCCAGGGGCCCTGTCCGGCGAGCGCGGTGAGGTCGGCCGGGTCCTCGCGGTCGCCGCGGATGCTGTGAGTGCCGGGGAGGTCCGGGCCCGACTTTCCGCGGTTGAACACGGTGACCGTGTGGCCGCGTTCGACGGCGTCCGCCACGAAGGCCCGTCCGAGGAAGACCGAGCCGCCGATTACGAGAATGCGCATGTGGGTTCCTTGCCCGTGGAGGGATCGGCCGTCGCGAGAGCGGCGGCCGCCGCGTTGGTCACCGCGGCCAGTTGCGCCGCGGCCGGGTCGGTGTCGATCCCCGCGCCGAAGCCCGTGCGCCCGTCGGTGGTGACCTGAACGTAGGCGACGCAGCCGGCGCCGGAGGAGGTGGGGTGGGTGTGCAGGGAGTCGAGGGTGACGGTCCGGCCGGTGGCGGTGAGTGCGGCGGCGTGGGCCGCGGCCGGGGTGGGGCCGGTGCCGAGGAGGCGGGTGGCCCGGCCGGTGGAGTCGACGGCGAGGGCGTCGAGGGTGATGCGGCCGTCGGTCTCCTCGACGCGGAACTCCTTGATGTGCAGGGCCGCTTCCTGCCGGGTCACGTAGCAGCTGTCGAAGAGGGCGCGCAGGTCGGCGGCGGTCAGCTCGGCGCCCTGGCCGTCGGCGATGCGCTGGACACGGCGGGCGAAGTCGACGCGCAGGGGGCGCGGCAGATCGAGTCCGTGGACGGACTTGAGGAGGTGCGCCATGCCGGACTTGCCGGACTGGCTGTTGACCCGGACCACCGACGCGTAGGAACGGCCGATGTCACGCGGGTCGATGGGCAGGTACGGCACCTGCCACGGAACGGCGGCCGGGCCTGCGGCGGCTTCGGTGCGGCGGTCCATCTCGGCGAGGCCCTTGGCGATGGCGTCCTGGTGGGTGCCGGAGAAGGCGGTGTGCACGAGGTCGCCGGCGTACGGGTGGCGGGGCGGGACGGGCATACGGGTGGCGAATTCGACGGTTTCGCGGACCGCGTCGAGGTCGCTGAGGTCGAGCTGCGGGTCGGTGCCCTGGGTGAGGAGGTTGAGGGCGAGGGTGATCAGGCAGACGTTGCCGGTGCGTTCGCCGTTGCCGAAGAGGGTCCCCTCGATGCGGTCCGCCCCGGCGAGCAGGGCCAGTTCGGCGGAGGCGACGGCCGTGCCCCGGTCGTTGTGCGGGTGGACGGAGAGGATCACGCCGTCGCGGCGGTCGAGGCTGGTGTGCATGTGCTCGACCTGGTCGGCGAAGACGTTCGGGGAGTCGGTCTCGACGGTGGTCGGGAGGTTCACGGTGACGGGGCGGTCGGGGCAGGCGTCCCACAGGCCGGTCACGGCGTTGCACACGTCGAGGGCGAAGTCCGGCTCGGTGACGTTGAAGGTCTCCGGCGAGTACTGGAAGCGCAGATCGGTACGGACGGCGTCGGCGCGACGGGCGATGTGCCGCGCCGACTGCAGGGCCATGGCGCGTACCTCGTCGCGGGTCATGCCGAAGACCGTCTCGCGCCACAGGCAGGCGGTGGCGTTGCACAGGTGGATCATGGCCCGGTCGGCGCCTTCGAGTGCCTCGAAGGTGCGGTCGATCAGCTCGGGGCGAGCCGGGGTGAACACGGAGACGGTGACGTCGTCGGGGATGAGGTCCTGCCGGACGAGTTCTCGTACGAAGGCGAAGTCGGTCTCGCTGGCGGAGGGGTAGCCGATCTCGATGTCCTTGAACCCGATGCGCACCAGCAGGTCGAACATCCGGTGTTTGCGGTCCGGGTCCATGGGGGTGGCGAGGGCCTGGTTGCCGTCGCGCAGGTCGACCGAGGCCCACAGCGGGGCCCGGGTCAGCGTCCGGGTGGGCCACGTGCGGGCGGCGGGGTCGACGGTGGGGCGGGGGCCGCGCGCATAGCGGGTGTAGGGCATGGCCGAGCCGCGCTGGGGGTTCCAGCGGGGCTGGCCGGGGCCGGGGTCCAGGTGCGGGGTGCGCGCTGCGGGGGCGGCCGGGAGCGTTCGGTCTCGGTCGGTCACGGTCCTGGTCTCCTCAGGGGGCGGGCGGGGGCGTGCGGCCGGCGGCGGTGAGGCGGGCGGCGAGGGCGCGGACCGTCGAGTGGCGGGCCAGTTCCGGCCAGCGCAGCCCGGTGTCGATGCGGGCCAGGCAGCGCAGCGCCGACATGGAGTCGCCGCCCAGGGCGAAGAAGTCGGCGTCGCGGCCGACGGGCCCGGTGTTCAGGACGTCGGCCCACACCGCGGCGATGTGTTCCTCCCAGGGGCCCCTCGGGGTGTCGTCGGCCGACGGGGGCGCGGTGGCAGGGGTGCGGGCGGCGAGGGCGGCGATCGCCTTGCGGTCGAGTTTGCCGTTGGCGTTGAGCGGCAGCGCGTCGAGGACGAGGACGGATGCCGGGACCATGAAGGCGGGCAGTGACCTGGCGAGGTGGGCGCGGAGTTCGGCGGCCTGGGGCGCGGTGCCGGGGTGGGGCACGGCGTGGCCGATCAGGCGTGGTCCGCCGGCCTCGGAGCGGGCCAGGACGACGGCTTCCCTGACGTCGGGGTGGGAGCGCAACACGGCCTCGATCTCGCCGAGTTCGATGCGCAGGCCGTTCACCTTGACCTGGAAGTCCTTGCGGCCGAGGAGTTCCAGGACGCCGTCGGGGCGGTAGCGGGCGAGGTCGCCGGTCCGGTAGAGGCGGTCGTGGACCCCGGCGTACGTCCAGTCCAGGAAGCGTTCGGCGGTGAGGTCGGGGCGGTCGAGGTAGCCGGCGGCGAGACCGGTGCCGGCGAGGTGGAGTTCGCCGGCCACGCCGGGGGGCACCGGGCGCAGGGCGTCGTCGAGTACGTAGGTGCGCTGGTTGGCCATGGGGCGGCCGTACGGGATGCTGGTCCAGGCGGGATCGGTGGTGGTGACCTCGTAGAGGGTGGAGTGGATCGAGGCCTCGGTGGCCCCGCCCATGACGATGAAGCGGGCGTCGGGGGCGAGCGTACGGACGCGGTCGGGCAGGGAGACGGGGACCCAGTCACCGCCGAGCATGACGAGGCGCAGGGCGTGGAGGGCGTCTTCGCCGGTGCGTTCCAGGTGCTCGACGAGGAGTTCGAGGAGGGCGGGCGCGGAGTTCCACACGGTGATGCCGTGCCGGGCGCACAGGTGTGCCCAGTGGGCGACGTCCTTGGCGTGGTCGGGTTCGGGGACGATCACGGTGCCCCCGGCCGCGGTGATGCCGAGGAACTCGTAGACGGACATGTCGAAGCTGGGTGAGGACAGGGCGAGGACCCGGTCCTTCGGGCCCGCCTGGAAGCGGGAGTTGAGGTCCGCGAGGTTGTTGACGACGCCGCGGTGGCGCAGCGCGATGGGCTTGGGTGCTCCGGTGGAGCCGGAGGTGTGGATGACGTAGCAGAGGTCGTCGGGTCCGGCCGTGACGGCGGGCGCCTGGCCGGAGGCCGGGGCGGGGACGGGAGCCGGGGCGTCGAGGAGGCCGTCCACGAGGAGGGTGGGCCGGGTCGGGCCGTGGGCCGGGGCGGGCAGGACGGCGGCCCGGACGGTGTCCGTGACGACGGCGGTGCAGGAGGTGCCGTCCAGCATCGCGGCCAGCCGCTGCTCGGGGTAGTCCGGGTCGAGCGGGACGTAGGCGGCGCCCGCCTTGAGGATGCCGAGGACGGCGGCGAGGAGTTCGGCGGAGCGCTCCAGGCACAGGCCGACACGGGCGCCGGGGCCGGCACCGGCCGCGCGCAGCCGCTGCGCGAGGCCGCTCGCGGCGGCGTCGATCCGGGCGTACGTCCAGGCGCGCTCTCCCTGGACGACGGCGGTGGCGTCCGGCTGCGCCGTGGCCCGGGCCTCGAACGCCCAGTGCAGGCAGGTGTCGTACGGCAGGTCGGTGGCGGTGTCGTTCCAGTCGACCAGGATCCGCCGGGTCTCCTCGGGGCCGAGGAGGGCGAGCCGGGAGACGGGGACGGCCGGGTCGTGGGCCGCGTCGGCGGCCAGCGTGCACAGCTGGGACAGGGTGCGGGTGGCGGTTTCCGCGGTGAACAGCCTTGGGTCGTAACGGAGTTCGGCGTACCAGGTGCCGTTGTCCAGGGTGGTGGCCAGGTGCAGCTCGGCGTGCGGGGCGCTCGCCACGGTGGCGTGGTGGGCGAGCGCGACCAGGGGGCTGCCGAGGTCGGCGGGGAGCGCGAGGGCCTCGTCGGCGAGGGCGGCCAGGGTGGTGGCGGGGGTGACGTGGTGGCCTCGGATGCCGTCGGGGACGGCGAGCGCGATACGGTCCTGGCCGGTCAGCCGGTGCAGGAGCGCCGCGAAGCAGGCGGCGAGCAGGTCCGCGGTGAGGCCACCGGGAGTGGAGAAGGGCAGCGCGGCGCGGACCAGGTGGGTGGCCCGGGGTTCGGCGCCCGCCCGGCGCGGCCGGTCGGCGGGGACGAGGACGGGGGGCCAGTGGGTGTCGGCCGAGGCGGTCGAGGCGGTCGTCACAGTAGGGGCGGTCGTCACAGGTCAGCTCCTGTCCGCGGGGCACGCGGGTGCCCGACCCCGGCGGGCGGGCCGGCCGGGTGCGGGATCGGGGGGTGGGCGCGGGCGTCGAGGGCGGTGCCGGAATCCCGCCCGGCCGACAGCGCGGAGACGCGTCGGCTCGTGTTCGCAGGGCGGCTCCCGTCCACAGAGGCACTCGGGTACCCCGCCCCGGCCGGCGGGCAGGCCGGGTGCGGGATCACGGGACGGGCGCGGGCGTCGAGGGCGGTGCCGGAGCGCAGCCCGCTCGGCGACGGAGACACACGTCGGCTCGCGTTCACAGGGCGGCTCCCGTCCATGGGGGGCCGGACGGAACGGCTGCGGCGTACGGGAGCGGGTGGCGGGCGCACAGGGCGTGGACGCGGTCCCTGAGGTGGGCGCGCCGGTGCGGGTCGATACGGAACTCGGTCTCGCTCAGCGGTGTCGTGGCGGTGAGGACGGCGTGCAGGAGGGCGGCGCACCGGGCCATGTGCTCGGGGCCGAGGCCGCGTTGGGCGAGGATGTTGCTGCCGAGCCGGATGCCGCTGGTCACCAGGGGCGGACGGGTGTCGTCGGGGATGCGGTTGCGGTTGACGAGGATCCCGCACTGTTCGAGGGCACGCTCCGCCACGACGCCGGTGAGACCGGTCTCGCGCAGGTCGAGCAGGACCATGTGGTTGTCGGTGCCGCCGGTCAGGACGCGGTGTCCGAGGCGTTCCAGTTCGGCGGCGAGCGCGCGGGCTCCGGTGACGGTGCGGTGTGCGGTCCGGGCGAAGGCCGGTTCGGCGGCGAGGGCGAAGGCGCGCGCCTTGGCCGCGATCGCGGCGGGGGCGGGGGTGCCCTGGTTCTGCGGGAACACCGCCCGCTGCATCAGCCGGGACAGCGGGGTGCGTCCGTCGGGGCCCGGCGTCTGGTGGTCCCGCCCGCTGAGGATCAGGCCGCCGCGCGGCCCGCCGAGCTGCTTGTACGTGCTGGTGGTGGTGAGGTGGGCGTGGTCGATGGGGCTCGGGTGCTCCCCCGCCGCGACCAGGCCGGCGATGTGCGAGATGTCCGCGAGGAGATAGGCCCCGACCGAGTCGGCGATGGCGCGGAACCGGGCGAAGTCGAGGGTGCGCGGGTAGGCGCTCGCCCCCGCGATGAGGACGGTGGGCCGGTGCTGCGCGGCGAGGTCGGCGACCTGGCCGTAGTCGATGCGGCCCGCGGCGTCCAGGCCGTAGGCGACGGCCCGGTAGTGGCGTCCGGTGACCGAGGCCGGGGAGCCGTGGGTGAGGTGGCCGCCGGAGTCCAGGCCGAGGCCGAGCAGGGTCCCGCCGGGCGGCATGAGCGCGGCGAGGACGGCGAGGTTGGCCGACGAGCACGAGTGCGGCTGGACGTTGGCGTACTGGGCCGCGAACAGCTTCCTGGCCCGGCGCACCGCGAGCCGTTCGACCTCGTCGAAGTGGGCGGCGCCGGGGTGGTAGCGGGCGCCCGGGTAGCCCTCGGCGGTGACGTTGGCGAGCGCGGAGCCCGCGGCGGCCAGCACCGACGGGTCGGCGACGGAGGCGGAGGCGACCATCGCCAGCGTGTTGTTCTGGTCGCGGACCTCGGCGTCCAGGAGAGCGGCCAGTTCGGGGTCCCCGCGGCGCAGGGCGCTCAGACCGGCACGGGCGAGCGCGGCGTGGGTGCCGTGGGCGCCGTGGGCGCCGTCCTCGGCCTCCAGGACCGGCAGGGCGGATACGGGACTCAGGGGCACAGCTGCTCCTCGATGACGCGCCACAGCTCGGGCATGTGGTCCAGCAGGTAGAGGTGGCCGCCGGGCATCTCCAGCTCGGTGTGGTCGACGCTGGTGAAGTTCTTCCAGTCGGTGCTGGACTCGGCAGTGGCCACGGTGTCCGCCGTCCCGCGCAGCACGGTGAGCGGGACGGGCAGGGGTCCGGCGACGGGGTTGCGCGCGTCCCCGTACTCCTCAAGGAGGCGGATGTCGGCGCGGATCACCGGCAGGAGCAGGGCGCGCAGTTCGGGGTTGTCGAGGGCCTCGAAGCCGCGCCGGGCGTCCTGTTTCAGCGAGGCGACGGCCTCCTCCTCGTCGTCGCTGAGGGCGGTGTAGCCGCGCTGGCTCGGGCTGCGGGCGCCGCTGACCAGGAGGCGGTCGGGCAGCGGGCCGCCGCTCTCGTGCAGGTGCCGGGCCACCTCGAAGGCGAGGAGCCCGCCGAAGCTGTGTCCGAAGAGGGCGAACGGCTCTCCCCGGGCGGCCTCGACGGTCCGGCCGGCGATGTCGGTGACGGCCTGGGCGAAGGTCGGGTAGAAGGGTCTGGAGAACTGCTCCTCGCGGCCGGGCAGTTGGAGGGGGACCGCTTGGACGCGGTCGTTGGAAAGACCCTTCCACGGGCGGTAGAGGCCGGCTCCTGCTCCGGCGTAGGGCAGGCACATCACCCGCATCATCGAGAGCCCCTGTCGTCGGTGGTGGCGGTACTGGCGGACGTACTGGCGGAGGTGGTGGCGGAGGTGGTGGTCGCGACGGCGGTCAGTTCGGCGAGCCGGCGCCGCACGGCGTCGGCCAGCGCCGGCAGCCGCTCGCTCCACAGGCCGCCGGCGGGCGCCTGGAGGACACCGGCGAGCCGGTTCCCGGGCAGTTCGCCGAGCTGGAACTGGATCTCGGCCTGTGCGCCGAGCGGGACCACGGGTACGGTGCGCAGCCGCACGGGTCCGGCGTCGTGGACGGGGCGCGGCCAGCTCTCGTACGCGAACAGCGCCTGGTAGAGCGGGAGCCGGCGGCCGGGCCTGCCGCGCACGGCGCCGATCAGCCGGTCCTGCGGCAGGTCCATGTGGAGCAGCCCGTCGGCGAAGGCCTCCCAGACACGGGTGCAGGCTCCGGGGTCGGCGGGGCGGCGGACGCGGACGGGCAGGGTGGTCAGCAGGCAGCCGATCGCGGCCGCCTGGTCCGGGGTGCGGCTGGAGACGGGGGTGCCGATGCAGAAGTCGTCGGCGCGGCTGAGGTCGTGCAGGGCCTGCGCGTACGCGGTGAGCAGTACGGCGATGGGCGGGCAGGCCAGGGCGCGGCCGGCCGCCTTGGCCGCCGCCGCGGCGCCCTCGGGGAAGGCGACGGGGTGGCCGACCGGGCCGGCCTCGGCGAGTTCGCGCTGCGTGGGCCCGTCGTCGGCGCCGGGCAGGTCGGGCACGCCGGCCAGCGCGGTGCGCCAGTACACGGTGAGTTCGGCCTCGGCCACCGGGTCGGGGGGGCGCGGCGGGGCCGGGGGCGCCGGTGCGGGCTCGGGGGCCCCGGCGGCGGCGCGGGCGTAGGCGCCGGCCAGGTCGGCGGTGAACACCTCGTGGGAGAGGCCGTCGTGGACCAGGTGGTGGGTGAGGACGTACAGGGTCGCGCCCGGGGCGCCGTCCCCGTCCGGGGACAGGCCGAGGACGACGTGGCGGCCGGCGGCGATGTCGAGCAGGGCGGTGCGGGCCAGCCGGGCGGCCGCGGTGTCGAAGTCGGCGCCGGGCGGGAGGTCGGTCAGCGGCGGGGCGAGGGGCGTCACGGGGGCGCACCTGAGGTCCCCGCCCGCCGGCGTGAACACCGAGTGCAGGGCGGGGTGGCGGGCGACGACACGGCCCGCGGCCTCGGTGAGCAGCGCGCGGTCCACCGTGCCGTCGACGCGTACGGCGCTGAGGATCCGCCAGGCGGGCGAGCCGGGGGCGATGCGCTCGGCGAACCAGAACTGGCGCTCGGTGGCGGTGGCGGGGCGTCCCGTCGTGGCGGGTGCGGTGGTCATCGGCGTCACCGGACCGTGTAGCCGGCGTCGACGGTGAGGGTGGTGCCGGTGACGTGGCGGGAGCCGTCGCCGGCGAGCCAGAGGGCGGCGGCCGCGACGTCGGCGGGGTCGACCAGGCTGTTCATCGGCTGGTCGGCGGTGAACAGTTCGGCGTGCTCGGCGAGCGGGACGTCGAGGGCGCGGGCCACCTCGGAGAGCATGCGGCCGTCCATGGCGGGTTCGTCGCGGATGTTGCCGGGGCAGACCGCGTTGACGCGCACGTTGTGGGAGGCGTAGTCGAGGGCGGCGGCCTTGGTCAGTCCCACGAGGCCGTGCTTGGCGGCGACGTAGCCGGCGAAGTTGCGGTAGCCGACGAGGCCGGCCACGGAGGCGATGTTGACGATGGTTCCGGCGCGGCGTTCGACCATGGCGGGGGCGAAGACCTTGATGGCGCGCCAGGCCCCGCCGAGGTCGATGTCGATCATGAGCTGCCAGTCGGCCTCGTCGGTCTGGTCGACCGGGCGTCCGGAGGGCGCGACGACACCGGCGTTGTTGACGAGGACGTGCGGCGCGCCGAACCGGTCGTGGACCTCGTCGCGGAGCGCGGTGAGGGCGGCGAGGTCGCGGACGTCGGCGGCGAACGCCAGGGTGTCCGCCCCGCGTCTGCGGCAGGCGTCGGCGGTGTGGTCGAGCTGGCTGCGGGTGCCCAGCGGGTAGGGAACGCCGTCGACGGGCCCGGCCACGTCCAGCAGGACGAGGTCGGCGCCGGCGTCGGCGAAGGCCAGGGCGATGGCGCGGCCGGCGCCGCGGGCGGCGCCGGTGACGACCGCGGTGCGCCCTTCGAGGGCGCCGGCCGGTGCGGGGGACGCGGTCATCGGACCCTCGCCTCGTTCCCGGGCTCGGACGGGTCGGCGGCGGGGTCGGGCGCGGTGTCCCGGTCCGTGGCCGCCGGGGTGTCGCCGGAGGGGTCCGCGGGGCGCTCGTCCATCGCGTGCAGGGCCGGGCGGCGCCAGCTGACGGCGATGAGGACGAGGTAGACGAGGGAGAAGCAGAGCATCGGCCCGTGCAGCCCGGCGACGTCGACGAGCCAGCCCGCGGTGAGCACGCCGAGCGGCGCGGAGGTGAGGGCCATCGCGCCGGTGAGGCCGAAGACACGGCCGCGCAGTTCCTCGGGGACGCGTTCCAGCATGACGGTGGAGAGCATCGGGTTGAGCGGGCCGCCGGCCACGCCGGTGAGGAAGCAGATCACGGTCACGCCGAGGGCGCCGGGTTCGAAGGAGAGCATCGCGCGCAGTACGGCGACGACGGCGAAGCAGCCGAACAGGGTCAGGCGCCGGTGGGACAGGACGGTCCGGCTGAGGGGACCGTACAGGAGGGTGCCGACGATGGAGCCGACGCCGACGGCGCCCAGGAACCAGCCCATCGCGGCGCTGCTGTGCAGCACCCGCTGTGCGTAGACGGGCAGGAAGAGCGGGGTGAAGGCGTCGTCGAGGAAGTTGGTGACGACGACGAAGGCGGTCATGGCGCTGATCACCGGCATGGTCCGCAGCAGGGCGAGTCCCTCGCGCAGCTGGCCGAGGAAGCCGGGGGCGACCGGACTGCCCTGCGCGGCGGGGGACTTGGCCGGTGCGGCGACGGGCACCCCGAGGGTGACGAGGGCCGCGGCGGCAAGGAAGCTCGCGGCGTCGACGTACATGCCGACGGCGGAGCCGGTGGCCGCGATCAGCACGCCGGCCAGCGGGGCACCGGCGACCAGGCCCAGGCGGGGCGCGGCCTGGTACCAGGAGTTGACGCTCTCCAGGCGGGCCCCGGCGGCCTCGATGACCGGTTTCAGCAGGGTCATGCGGGCCGCCGTGGCGGGGGTGGCGACCACCGTGCGGACGAACAGCAGCGCGAACAGGAGCGGGACGGGCAGCTTGCCGACGGCGTCCAGGAGGGGGACGAGGAAGACGAGCAGGCCGGCCAGGAGATCGGAGAGCACGCTGAGGCGACGGCCGCCGAACCGGTCCACGAGCACGCCGCCGACGGCACCCGAGAAGATCATCGGCAGGGCGCCGACGAACCCGGCGAGACCGGTGGTGGCGACGGAACCGGTGAGGTGGAGGACGAAGAGGGGGACGGTGACGATGGTGATCGCGTTGCCGAAGGCGGACAGGTACTGGGCCGCCAGGAGCGCGACGAGCGGTCCGCGGCGCCGGCCGGCGGCCGGTGCGGCCTGGGCGGGGGTGGTCTCGGTCATGCCTCCTCCCCCGCTGTCGCCGGCCGTCCGCCGGTGCCGCGCGCGGTGGCGCCCCGGCGTTCGCGTCGTTCCCGGCTGAGCCGGGCGAAGAGGCGTTCCATGCTTTCCTCGGTCACTCCTGTCACGCCCGGTACTCGGTCCGGGTCCTGGGGACGGTCCGCGGGGGCCACGAGGCGGGCCAGTTCGCCGGCGGCCGACTCGGCCGCCGCACGGACCGCGGCCTCGTCGACGGCGCCCGGGTTGAACAGCCAGCGCAGGACGGCTCGGCCGTCGTGCACCGACACCGCCACGTCGACGTCGACCTCGCGCTCGGTGTCCGGGTTGCCGGGGAACGCGGTCTGCGCGGACGCGGTGAAGGGGCCGCTGCCCGCGCCGACGGGGTCGGCCAGCTCGCCCAGGTGGTTGACGACGACGCGGGGCCGCGCGACGGCCGAGAACTCCGCGCGAAGACCGGGGTCGGCGGCACAGCCGAGCAGGCCGAAGGTCTTGCCCGCGTCGGGGACGAGGTGCAGCGCGGCGGCGGTGGCGCGCAGGTCGTCGGCGGCGTCGGCGCCGGTGAGCGGGACCCGGAAGGGGTGGGCGGCGGAGTAGAAGCCGACGGCACGCTCCGGGTCCCAGTCGGGCAGCGCGGGCAGCGGGTCGCGGCCCAGGCCGATCAGCCAGACCGACGGCTGCTCGTGCGGTGCCCAGGGGCGCAGCGCACGGGCGACGGCGGTCAGCGCGGCGGGCAGCAGCGTGCCGCGTGCCTGCGGCGCCAGCGGCACGGAGACCTCCAGCGCCTGTTCGCCCTCGTAGGTGTTGGCGCCGCCCCGCCGCCAGCGGTACGGGCCGGTGCCGGCGAGCTGGTCGCGCCAGTACGGGGCGTGCGCGGCCGGGTCCAACTCCCGTATGACGGCGGCGTGTTCGGCGTACGCGGCGGTCTCCGCACGCGGTGCTCCGCCCTGGTAGAGGTCCGCGAGATCGCTGATCAGGACGGTCCAGGACATGCCGTCGACGACGAGGTGGCTGGCGGTCAGCACGACGCGGTCGGGCTCGCCCGGGGTGCCGGGCAGGTGGGCGACGGCGAACAGCGGGCCCTCGGCGCGGTCGAAGGCGGCACGCTGGGCCGCCATGATCTGCCCGGGGTCGGCCCCCGGCGCCTCGGCCGTCCAGTGCCAGCGCGCGCCGGGGACGAGCATTCGCCCCCGCACGGTGTCGGTGAGCGTGGGATGGGCACGGACGAGGTCCTGGGCCGCGCGGTGCAGCCGGTCCGCGTCGAGGGGGGCCGCGGCGGTGAGGACATGGCTGTGCGTGAAGTCCTCGACCCGGGCCAGGCCCCGGCTCAGGAGCATCTCCTGCTCGGGGCCGAGCGGCCCGACGGGCGGCGTGGGCCGCGGCGCGGCCGGTGCCTGGTGGAGCCGGGCGGCGAGCGCGGAGGCCAGCCCGGCCGGGGTGGGCCGGGTGAAGACGTCCTTGAGGGCCACGGTGAAGCCGTCGGCGCGCAGCCGGTGGGCGAGGCGCACGGCGAGCATCGAGGTGCCGCCGCTGGTGAAGAAGGTGTCGTCCGGTGCGGCGGCGCCGGTGCCGAGGACCTCGCACCAGGCGGCGGTGACCCGCTCCAGCGTCCGCCGCGCCTCGGGGTCCGGCGCCTTGGTGGCGGGGTCCGCGGCGCCGAGCAGGGAGGCGACGGGGGCCGGGGGCGGCGGCAGCGGGCGGCGCAGCGGCTCGTCGGGGCGGTACGCGAACTGCTCGACGAGCTGCAGCAGCCGCTCGGCCAGGGCGGCGACGGTGGCGTGTGCGAAGAGCGCCGTACGGTACTCGATGCGGCCGTAGACGATGTCGTCCACCCGCCACCAGGCAGTGGTGAGGTCCATGGTGGAGATGCCCTCGGGCACCGCGTTGGCGTAGACCTCCGCGCCGGGCAGCTCCAGCGCCCGGGAACCGTCGATGTCCAGCTGCACCAGCATGGTCTGCAGCAGCGGGTACCGGTCGGCGGCCCGGTCCGGGGCGCTGGCCGCGACGATCTCGCCGAACGGCACCTCACGGTGGTCGGCGACGGCGGCGGCCGCCGCCGCGGTGGCCGCCAGCACGTCCCGCGGCGTCGGCGCCTCGGGCAGCCGGATCCGCAGCGGGATGCTGGTCAGCAGGAACCCGATGAGCGTGTCGGCCCCGGGTTCGGCCCGGGTGGACGTGGGGATGCCGATCACCAGGTCGCGCTGGCCGGTGCGTTCGTACAGCAGCGCCGCGTAGGCCGCGGTCATGGCGGTCGCGGGGGTGGTGCGGGCCTCGCGCGCGCGGTCGAAGAAGGCCTTGCCGACCGTGCTGTCGAGCGTGAAGTTGTGGTGCTCGCCGGCGTGGTCGCCGGTCTGCGGGCTGTGGTCGTAGGGAAGGGCCAGGTGCTCGGGCACGCCGTCCAGGAAGGTGCGCCAGAACTCCCGGTGGCGTCGGCCGTGCGGGCCGGCGAAGTGTTCCCGCTGCCAGTGGGACCAGTCGCCGAACTGCACCGGCAGCTCGGGCAGGCGCGGCTCGCGGTCTTCCGCGAACGCCCGGTAGAACTCCAGGAGTTCGTCGTTGAGCTGGACGTAGGAGTGCTGGTCGACGAAGGAGTGCGGCATGGTCTCGACGATCTGGTGGTCGCCGTCGGCGACCTTGGCGACCGCGAGGCGCAGCACGGGGTCGGCGGCCAGGTCGAAGGGGCGGGCCACCTGGGCCGCGATGAACTCCTGGCGGCGGCGTTCGGCGTCCTCGGGCCCTCGGGGTGCACCGCCCGCGGTGAGGTCGGTCCAGGTCAGGTCGGCACGGCGGTCGGGGTGCAGCCGCAGGACCGGGCGGCCGTCCTCGGACTCGGCGCCGCAGCGCAGGAGTTCGTGACGCTGCGTCAGGGCGTCGGCGGCGCGGGTGAACAGGGCCTGGTCGAAGTCGCCCAGGACGCGCAGCCCGTAGCCCAGGGTGTAGGTGGTGGTGCCGGGGTCGAGCTGGTCGAGGATCCAGAGGCGTTCCTGGTCCATGCCGAGCGGGAAGCGGTCGCGGGGGCCGGGCCGGGGGCGCAGCGCGGGGCCGTCGGCGGCGGCCAGCCGGCCGGCGAGCGCGGCCCGCTGCTGGGGGCTGAGGCGGGCGAGGCGGGCGGCCAGGCGCTGGTCCGTGGGCGCGCTCATGCGGTGGTCTCCAGGGCCGGGGCGGTGATGTGCAGCAGGGCGGGCAGGGCCTGAAGGACGTCCGCGGCGGGCAGCCCGAAGTCGATCAGGCAGCCCACCTCGTCGGCGCCGGCCGCGGCCAGCTCGGCGAGGACCGCGCGGGCCTTGGCCGGGGTGCCGAGCAGCGAGGGCCCGGTGAGGAAGTCCAGGTAGGCGCTCTCCAGGAGCACCTCCTCGTCGGTGCCGGCCGTCTGGTTGCGGAAGGACCGCAGGTAGGCGTGCATCGCGGGGCGCAGATGGTCCTCCAGGCCGGGGCGGTCGCTGACGTAGGCGTGGGCCATGACGACGACGTCTCCGGTTCCGGGGTGGCCGGCGTCCTGCCAGGCCTGGCGGTAGCGGGCGATGTTCTCGCGCAGGGCGGCCAGGGTCTGGCCGAGCAGGGCGGTCATCACGCCGTAGCCGGCGCGGGCGGCGTCCAGGAAGGTCTGCGGGGTGCCGGTGGCGGTCAGCCACACCGGCAGCTCCTCCTGGACGGGCCGGGGCCGGGTGGCGACCTCGGTGGTGGTGCCAGCGGTGGAGACGAACGGCAGGGCCGCGCCCCGCCACAGCGCGCGGACCTCCTCGATGGTGCGGGCCGTGGTCGCGCGGCGCCCGGCGTAGTCCTCGCGGGCCAGGACGAAGTCGTCCGGGTGCCAGCCGCTGGCGAAGGAGATGCCGGCGCGGCCGCCGGAGAGGCCGTCGACGACGGCCCAGTCCTCGGCGATACGGGCCGCGTGGTGGAGCGGGGCGGCGACGCTGCCCGCACGGATGCGCAGGTTGCGGGTGGTGGCGGCGACGGCGGCGGCGAGTACGGCGGGGTTGGGCGAGAACCCGCCGAAGTCGACGAAGTGGCGTTCCGGCAGCCACACCGCGTGCGCTCCGGCGGCGTCCGCGGCGGCCGCCGCCCGGAGCACGAACGTGTAGTACGCGGCGGCGTCGGCGTGGTCGGCGCTGGCGAAGAAGTAGAGGCTGCGGCGCAGCCGTTCGGGGATCTCGGGCGGGCCGGACTCGGTCGCGGGGCCTTCGGCCCGGCGGGCCCGCAGGCCCGCGCCGAGGCGGCGGCGCTGTTCCGGGGTGAGCGCGTCGAGGCGCTTGGCGAGGTCACTCATGATCGCTGGTTCCGTCCTCGCTCTCGATCTCCTCCAGCAGCCGCAGCAGCGCATCGTCGTCGCGCTGGGCGACCAGTTCCTCGACGCGGGCGCTGAACCCGGCCAGGGAGGAGTGCTCGTACAGGTCCTGGAGCCGGATCTCCACCAGCAGGGCGTCGTTGACGACGCTGACCAGGTTGGCGGCGTGCAGGGAGGTGCCGCCGAGGTCGAAGAAGTTGTCGTCGGGGCGCAGGTCCCGCACGCCGAAGGCGTCCTGCCAGATGGTGCGGATCTCCCCGGCGGTGGTCGCCTGCGCGTCCTGCCGGTCGGCCGGTGCGGCCGGGTCCGGGATCGGCTCGGGTGCGGACCCGGGGGCGTCGACCCAGTGGCGGTCGTCGGCGAACGGGTAGGCGGGCAGGGCGAGGACGTTCGCGGGCGGCGGCGGGCCGGTGAGGGTGTGGCCCGCGGTCCACAGCGCGGCGAGGGCCTCGCGCCACCGGGCGTTCTCGTCCGCGGCCGGTCCGCCGGACGCGTCGACGACGAGGACGTCCTGGCCGGCGGCACGGGCGGCGCGGCGGACCTCGGCGGTCCCGGCGCGGGCCCGGTGCAGGCCGAGGACGGTGTCCGGCGCCGCGTCGAGCAGCGTGCGCACGGCGTCGGCGAAGCGGACGGGCTTGCGCAACTGGCTTCCCCAGTAGGCCGGGTCGACCGCCTGGGCGTCGGTGAGCGGCGCGCCGGTGAGGCCGGAGACGATCGGCACGCCCGGTGCGCTGAGGCTCAGCGTGGCCACGAACTCCTCGAACTCGGCGGCGGCCCGGGCCATCGACCGGGAGTGGAAGGCACGGCCGGCCGGCAACCGCGTGGTACGCACCCCGGCCCGGCGGCAGCGCTCCTCGAACGCGGCGACGGCGTCGGCGGGGCCCCCGCACACGGTGTTGGCGGGCCCGTTGAGGACACAGACGTCGACCTCCAGTCCCTCGGCGAGGTGTACGGCCCTTTGCTCGTCGGCGCGCACCGCGGTCATGGCGCCGGGCTGCGCGGCGGCCATCAGGCGGCCGCGGCGCACGATCGCGGCGGCGGCGTCGGCGACGGTGAACACTCCGGCGTGCGTCGCGGCGGTCAGCTCGCCGACGCTGTGTCCGAGCAGCAGCCCGGGGACGAGGCCGTACCGGGCGGCGTGGCGCAGACCGGCCAGGCCGAGGACGAAGAGCAGGGGCTGGACGACCGCGGTGTCGCGCAGGCGTACGTCGTCGGCGGCCCAGCCGGGGGCGTCGGCGAGGCCGGGTCCCCCGGCCGCGCGGACCGCGGCGGCGAGCTCGGCGAGATCGGCGGCGAACCGCCCGTCCGCCGCGGCGAGCCCGGCCCCCGCGCCGGCCAGGTCGACGCCCTGGCCCGGCAGCACGACGGCGAGCAGCGGCTCGGCCGCGGCCTGACGGCCGCCACCGCCGTCGGCGGCGAGCGCCGTCAGGCCCGCGAGAAGCCGCTCGCGGGCGTCCGCGGGATCGGCGGGCAGGGCGAGCGCCCAGCGCTCCGGGAGGGCCCGGCGCCGGTGCCACAGGACGCCGGACAGTGTCCCGGCCGGTACGTCGGCGCCGGGTCCGGCGCACCAGGCGGCGAGGTCGGCGGCCTTGGCGCGCAGGGACCGCGGGTCCGCGGCGGAGAGCACGACGGTGTGCGGGGCCGGCGGTGTGTCGGGGGCGCTGTCGGCTTCGGGTGCGGCGGTGAGCAGCACATGGCAGTTGGTGCCGCCGAGTCCGAAGGAGCTGACGGCGGCGGTGCGGGGGGCGGCGTCGGGCCAGGGCCGGGACCGGCGCGGCACGGTGAAGTCCGGGTCGCCGAGGTCGGCGTCGGGGCCGTCGCCGGGCTGGGACGGGGTGGGCGGCAGCACGCCCGTCTGCACGGCCAGGATCGCCTTGGCGAGGCCGATGACGCCGGCCGCGGTGTCGCAGTGGCCGATGTTCGGCTTGACCGAGCTGAGTACCAGCGGGCGCCCGCCGCGCCGGCCGTAGACCTCGGCGAGCGCGGCGAGTTCCACCTGGTCGCCGAGGACCGTGCCGGTGCCGTGCGTCTCGACGTAGGCGACGTCGCCGGGTTCGAGTCCGGCGACGGCGAGCGCCTCGCGCAGCACCTCGGCCTGGCCCTGGGGGCTGGGTGCGGTCAGGCTCATGCGGGCGGCGCCGTCGTTGTTGACGGCGCTGCCCACGAGGTGGGCGCGGGCCCGCTCGCCGGTGCCGGGCAGATCGCTCGCGCGGCGCAGGACGACGACACCCGCTCCGCTGGCGGGCACGGTGCCGGCGGCGCCGCGGGTGAAGGCCCGGCAGCGGCCGTCGGCGGAGGTGATGCCGCCCTCGACGAACTCGTAGGTGGGCTCGGCCGCGGGGTGGACCGTGGCGCCGCCCGCGATGGCGATGTCGCACTCGTGGGTGAGGAGGCTGCGGATGGCCTGGTGCACGGCGACCAGGGAGGTGGAGCAGGCGGTCTGCACGGTGACGGCGGGGCCGGTGAGGCCGAGGCGGTAGGCGAGGCCGGTGGCGAGGAAGTCCCGCGAGTTGCCGAGGGCGAGCTGCTCGGCCCCGAGGGCGCGCACCGTCTTCTCGTCCTTCAGGACGTGATCGCGGTAGTACGTCTCGCTGCCGCAGCCGAGGAACACACCGACGCGGTCGGTGGTGCGCGCGGGGTCGACCCCGGCGTCCTCCAGGGCCTCCCAGGCCAGTTCGGTCAGGACGCGGTGCTGGGGGTCGATCGCGGCGGCCTCGGTGGGCAGCAGGCCGAAGAGCCCGGCGTCGAACCGGTCGAACCGGTCGATCTGGCCCGCGCGCAGGCGCCCGTCGGGGTCGGGGCCGGGCAGGGCCACGACGCCGCCGACGACGCCGTCCCAGAACGCGCCGGGGCCGGAGCTGCCCGTCACCCGCAGGGCGAGGCCGGTGACGGCGACCGCCTCCGGGGTGCCGGAGTCCTCGTACGGGTGGGTGTCGTGGTCGGGGGACTCGCTCACGCTTCCTCCTGGGGGGCGGGCCGGCCGACCGGCTGGGTGATGACGGCCGCGAGGCGGCGTGGGGTCGGGTTGCGGAAAATGTGCTTGAGCCGGGAGCCGGGGAAGCCGCTGGAGCGCTGGAGGGCGTTCAGCCGGACCGCGAGCAGCGAATTGCCGCCCAGCTCGAAGAAGTTGTCGTCCCGGCCGACCGGGACGCCGAGCAGTTGCTGCCACAGCTCGGCGATGCGCTCGGGCACCTCCGGCTCGCCCGCGTCGTCGGCGGGCCGCGCGGGGGCGGCTTCGTGCTCCGGCGGCGTGCCGGTGGCGCGGGGCGGTGCGGGTGCGGGCAGGCGTGCCGCGTCGAGCTTGCCGTTGACCGTCAGCGGCAGCGCGGCCACCGGTGTGAGGGTGGCGGGCACCATGTAGTCGGGCAGCCGCTCGGCGAGCCATCGGCGCAGCTCCGGCAGGTCCGCGTCGCCGACGGCGGGGACGAGGTAGGCGTCGATCCGTGCGGTGGCGGCGTCGTGCGCGTCGCGGACCACGGCGGCGGCGCCGCTCACCGCCGGGTGGGCGAGCAACGCGCCGCTGATCTCGCCGAGTTCGATGCGGTGGCCGCGGATCTTGACCTGGTCGTCGAGGCGGCCGAGGTGTTCGAGCTGTCCGTCGGGCAGCAGCCGGCCGCGGTCGCCGGAGCGGTACAGGACCTCTTCGTCGATGCCGACGGCGGCGCCGGTCAGGAAGCGTTCGGCGGTCAGCTCGGGGCGGTCGAGGTATCCGGCGCTGACACCGTCGCCGGCCACGTGGATCTCGCCCGGCACCCCGGGCGCGACCGGACGGCCCGCCTCGTCGAGGACGTACAGGCGCCAGCCCGGCAGGGCCGGCCCGACCGAGCGGGTGCCGGCGAGGGCGTCCGCGCGGGACAGGTCGCGCCAGGTGCAGTGCACCGTGGTCTCGGTGATGCCGTACATGTTGACCACCCGGCACGCCCGCTGCGGGTAGCGGTCCAGCCAGGGCAGCAGCATCCGTGCGTCGAGCGGTTCACCGCCGAAGATCAGCAGGCGTACGGCGAGCGGCTGCGGCGCGGCCGCGTCGGCGGCGAGCAGTTGCGCGAAGGCGGAGGGCGTCTGGTTGAGGACGGTGACGCCCTCGGCGGCCAACAGCGCGTGGAACGCCTCCGGGTCGCGGGCCGTCTCCTGCGGTACGACGACGAGGTGACCGCCGGTCAGCAGGCAGCCCCAGATCTCCCAGACGGAGAAGTCGAAGGCGAAGGAGTGGAAGAGCGACCAGACGTCGTCCGCGCCGAGGCCGAAGCCCTCGGGGCCCGCGGTGGCGGCGAGCAGCGCGGCGACGTTGCGGTGGCGCACCAGGACGCCCTTGGGGGTGCCGGTGGAGCCCGAGGTGTGGATGACGTACGCCACCCGCTGCGCGTCCGGTGCCGGCAGCGGGGTGTCGGCGCTGCGGGGGGCGGCATCGACGGGGAGCAGTTTCAGGCGCTCCGGGAGCGGGGCGGGTGCGCCGTCGGTCACGGCGGCGGCGATCTCGGTGTCCTCGGCGATGAAGGCGAGCCGTTCGGCCGGATAGTCCGGGTTGAGCGGTACGTAGGCCGCGCCGGCCTTGAGGACGGCGAGCAGCGCGACGACGAGGTCGGCGCCGCGGCGCAGGCTGACGCCGACCCGGTCCCCCGCGCGGACCCCGGACTCGGCCAGGGAGCGGGCCAGGGACGTTGCGCGGTCGTCGAGTTGACGGTACGTCAGGCGTTGTTGGGGGCCGCAGCTGACGGCCGGGCGGTCCGGCTGCCGGGCGGCCTGGGCGGCGAACAGCGCCGCGAGGTCGCCCTCGGCGGGCGCCGGTGCGGGGACGGCGGGCGGCGCACCGTCCGCGCGGGGATGCCGGGGGAGGTCGGGGAGGGTGGGGAGGCGGTGCACGGGGGCGTCGGGGGATTCGGCCATGGCGACGAGAGTGGCCTCCAGTTGGCGGCAGAAGCGTTCGGCCGCGGCGCCGTCCACCTCGGACGCGCGGTAGCGGAGCAGGCCGCGCCGGTCGCCGCCCAGGTCCTCGCGCAGGTAGAGGGCGAGGGGGAACTGGGCGGGCCCGAAGCCGGGGTCGGGCAGCGGGGTCGCCCGCACGCCGGTGCCCGGGCCGCCGTCGAACGGTGGCAGGGTGCGGCATGCGACGACGACCAGGCTGAACCCTGCGCGCTCGGTGGCGGGCAGGACGGCGGAGAGCGGCAGATCGGCGTCCCGGTAGGCGGTCATGGCCCGCCGGTGGGTGCGGCGTACGTAGTCGGCGACGCTCGGCGGTCCGCTCTCCTCGGCGTCCTCGGTGTCGACGGGGACCGGCACGGTGGCGTTGAAGTAGCCGACGGCGCCGGCGTGCCGGGAGGCGCGGCGGGAGACGACGGTGCCGAGCACGGGCCGTGCGGTGCCGCTGTTGCGGCTCAGGACCAGTCCGGCGGCGGCCAGCGTCAGCGACAGGCGGGTGACGCCGAGACGGGTGGCGAGCGCGCCCGCGGCGTCCCACACCACGTCGCCGATCCGCAGCGGCACGGCCTGCGCGTCCGGCGCGTCGCCCGGACCGTGCGCCGTACGCGCCCAGTCCATGGGGACGCGGACCCCGGCGGTGGCCAGGTCACCGGCGAGCTCGGCGGCGCGCTCGCGGCGGGCCGCGGGCAGCTCCTGCCGGGTCTGCGCCCATGCGGCGAAGGACTGCTCGGGCAGGGGCGGGCGGTCACCGAGCAGCCACCGGGCGACGACCTCCATCGAGGTCTCGTCCACGACGAGGTGATGAGCCGTCAGGCACAGGTGGGCGACGTGCGGGGTGTGCCGTACGAGGACGGCCCGCACCAGGGGGCCGTCGTCGAGGTCGAACGGGCGGGTGGCCTCGCGGCGCATCCGGGCCCGGGCCAGCGGTCCGTCGGGATCGTAGGGGCCGTCGGTCACGAAGAGGCGCGCACGGCGGCGGGCCGGCACCAGCTCCGGGCCCCGCTCGCCGTCGGCCACCCGGCAGTCGAGCACCGGGTGGGCGGCGAGCAGGGCGTCGAACCGGGCGCGCAGCGCGTCCGCGTCGAGCGGCCCCTCGACCCGCACGAAGAGCGCGCAGACATAGGTGGACGCGGCCTGCGCGGCACGGTCGGCCAGGTACAGGTCGACCTGCCCGGGGGTGAGGGGCAGTGACACCGCGGCGGTCACGACGCGGCGGGGCCGAGGGACCGCGCGAGGGCGGCGGCGTCCGGCGCGTCCAGAACGTCCAGGTACTCGATCTCGCGACCGGTCAGCGCGGCGAGCCGGTCCGCGAGGAGGACCGCCTTGAGGGAATCCCCGCCGTTGGCGATAAAGCTCGCCTGCAGGTCGGCTTCCGGCCCCAGGAAATCCTTCCAGATTTCCTGGACATCTACCTCTGGACGCCCGCCGTGACCACCATCGGAAGCGATATCGGATATTCCGTCAACGGACATCTAAGAACCCCTGTCGATCGGCTCGGACCTGGTGCGGACCTCGGTTGTAGCACACCGTGGACACGCTCTTCGATTCTTTTGCCGGGGGCAATGCGAAAATCGTCAGACGCAGGTCAATCAATGTCATATCCCGGATAATTCCCGGCCCGCGCGGCGCAGACTATCCATTTCCTGAATCCCCTGCTGCACAATCGGAATTCAGGGTCTCCGCACCGCAGAGGACAGGACGCCGCATGCAGAATCCCGCGACTCCCGGGCAGCTCCGCTTCTTCGTGCTCGACATGCAACAGCCCCGGCCGGCGATCGTGCACCGCCTGGCCGTGTCCGGCGCGCACGGCGCGGTGGACGCCGACCGGCTGGCCGGCGCCGTGCGTGCGGTGCTCCTCGCCCAGCCCGCGCTGCGCGTCTCCCTGCACATGACGGCCGACGGCCTGGTGCAGCGCGTCCATCCGGTGGCCGACGTACCGTTCGACGTCCGGCCGCTGCCGGCCGACGACGGGGCGGCCGACCGGGTGGTGGCCGGACAACTGGACGCTCTGGGCGCCCCGTTCGACCACGCCGGGGCGCCGCTGTGCCGGGTCGTGCTGCTGCACCGCGCCGACCGCGCGCATCTGCTCTTCGCGGTCCATCACGGCGTCTTCGACGACGGCTCCGCCCCGGCCCTCCTCGCCTCGCTGACCACCGCCCACGGCCTCGGCCCCGAGCAGCTGCCCGCCGCGCAGTCGCCCTCCTTCGACCTGTCCGGGCACCACCTCGCGACCTTGCGGGACTTCTGGACCACGACGCTCAAGGACGCGCCCGACAACTGCACCCTGCCGCAGCTCACGCCGGGGGCGGACCGCACCCGCGCCGAGGTCGCGACCCGGCTGCCCGACGACCTCACCGACCGGATGCGGCGCCGCACGGCGCTGACCGGAGCCAGCCCGTTCACCCAGGTCATGAGCGCCTTCGCCTGGGTCGCGGGCTGGTACGGCGGCACCGACGACGTGGTGATCGCCACGGTCAGCGGCGCGCACCGGGACGCCCAGGGCGTCTCCGTGGTCGGGTGTCTGCAGAACACGGTCCCGGTCCGCGTCGACCTCGCCGGCGCCACCACCGAGGACCTGCTGGAGCGCACCCTGGACGCGCTCTCCGACGCCGTCGACCACGCCGAACTGCCCATCGAGGACATCCTGGCGGCGACCGGAGCCCCGCGGCACCCCGACGGCAAGCCGTTCACCCAACTGATCTGCACCCAGGGCGAGTTGGCCACCGAGGCGGTGGACGCGAGCGGGCTGCGCTGGCTGCTGGAGCCGCCCGCCTCGGACCAGGTCGAGTACGACCTGAGCGTGACGTTGCTGCACGCCCCCGACGGGGCACAGCACCTCGTCGTCGCCCACCCCGAGAGCGCGCTCGACGCCCGCGTGGCCGAGCGGTTCCTCTCGCATCTCGTCGCCGCCCTCGACGCGCTCGGTGCCGACGAGCACCGGCCGCTGACCGAGCACGACCTGCTCACCCCCGCGGAACGCGCCGAGCTGGCCGGGCTGTCCGCCCCCGCCCCGGCCGCCACCGGGATGCCGGTGCACCGCCTCGTCGAGGCCCGCGCCGCCGCCCGCCCGTCCGCCGTCGCCGTGCGCACGGGCGAACGGGAGCTGGACCACGCCGAGGTGACCGCCCGTGCCCAGGGCCTCGCCGCCGCGCTCATCGAGGCCGGCGTCCGGCCCGGCGACCGCGTCGGGATCCACCTCGACCGCTCCCCCGACCTGGTGACCGCGATCCTGGCGACCTGGTGGGCGGGCGCCGCCTATGTGCCGCTCGACCCGGACCACCCCGCCGAGCGGTTGCGCTACGTCCTTCACGACGCCGAACCCGCCGCGCTCATCGCCACCGCCCCGCTGCTGCCCGGCATACCCACCGTGGCCCCCGACGCCCGTGCGGCGGCGCCCGCCGCCTGGCCGCGGACCGCGGCCGACGCACCCGCGTACGTGATGTACACCTCGGGGTCGACCGGCCGCCCCAAGGGTGCCGTGGTCCGCCACGACAGCCTGTGCGCCCTCTTCGCCGCCCTCGACACGCAGTTCGCGGGCGGGCCGTCCGTCGTGCTGGCCGCCACCGGGTACGCGTTCGACATCAGCCTCGTCGAGCTGGTGTGGCCCCTGACCTGCGGTCGCACCCTTCATCTGACCAGTCACCGCACCGTGGTGCAGGACCTGCCCGACCCGGCCGGCGCGTTCTACCAGTGCACCCCTTCGGCCGCCCGGCTGCACACCGCGTCCCCGCAGGGCCGCCGCTTCCTGTCCCGCCTCGGGGCGCTGCTGCTCGGCGGCGAGCCCTTGGACGCGGACCTCGCCGCCGACCTGGCCGGCCTCGTCCCCGGCCCCGTCCTCAACGGCTACGGTCCGACCGAGGCGACCGTCTACACGACGTTCTGGCGCGTCGTGCCGCACGCGCCCGTCCGCATCGGCCTGCCGCTGCCGGGCGTGCGCTGCCACGTCGTCGACCCGCACGGGCGCGACCTGCCGCCCGGCTGCCCCGGCGAACTGCTGATCTCCGGCACCGGTGTCGGCGACGGCTACTGGCGCCGCCCGGAGCTGACCGCCGAGCGCTTCCCCGTCCTGCCGGGGGCCAGGGGCGCCACCGGCTACCGCAGCGGCGACCTGGTCTCCTTCTCCCCCGGCGCCGGCCTCGCCTTCCTGCGCCGCGCCGACCAGCAGGTCAAGGTCCTCGGCCAGCGCGTCGAGACCGGCGAGATCGAGGCGACGCTGCGCCGTCAGACCGGCGTGCGGGACGCCGCCGTCGCGCTGCTCCCGGACCGAACCGGGGTGGTGGCCTTCGTCGTCCCGGACGGGGCCGAGGGCGTCGAGAGCGGCCTCGTCCCCCGCGCCCTGCCCGCCGAGGCCGTGTCCGGACTGCGGCGTGAGACCGCGCGGTGGCTGACCGGGGCCATGCTGCCCACCGCCTGGTTCGCCGTCGCGGAGCTGCCCCGCTCCCCCAACGGCAAGCTCGACCGGCAGGCCCTCGCCGGCTGGGCCGCGGACTCCGCCCCCGCCCCGCACCCGGCGGCGCCGGTGACGGGCAGCGCCGCGCAGGCCGTGACCGAGGTGTGGGAGCGGATCCTCGGCGCCCCGGTCACCGACGCCGGCGCCACCTTCTTCGCCCTGGGCGGCACCTCGTCCGGCGTCCTGCGCGCCCTCGCCCAACTCCGGCCCCGCTACCCGAGGTTGCACGTCGCCGATCTCTTCCGGCACACCACCGTGCGCGGCCTCGCCGACTTCCTCGACCACCTGGACGCCCCGGCCGACGCCCCGCCGGCCGACACCGGCCGGGGAGCCCGCCGCGCCCGCGCCCTCAGCCGGTGGGCAGGAGCGGGCCGGCGCTGATCGCCGGCCCTCGCCACACCCGCGCCACGCAGTCCGTCCCCCTGGAGGAGCACGATGCCCCTGTCCCTGATGTGCCTGCCCTACGCCGGAGCGGGGGCCGGCGTCTTCCGGCCCTGGCAGGACGACCCCGAGCTGCCGTTCCGGGTCGTGCCGGTCCAGTTGCCGGGGCGCGACGAGTGGTTCGTCGAGGACCCCTGCTCCTCGATGCCGGAGGCGGCCCGGGTGTGCGCCGACCAGATACGCCGCTCCGCCGCCGACGGGCCGTACGCCGTCTTCGGGCACAGCTTCGGTGCCCTGCTCGCCTACGAGACGGTCCGGCTGCTGGCCGCCGAGGGGGCACCGCTCCCCGAGCGGCTCGTCGTCAGCGGCGCGGCGGCGCCGGGGCTGCCGCGTCCCCGTATGGACGGCGCCCTCCTGGACGACGAGGCCTTCGTCGCGAGGCTGCGCCACCTGGTCGGCTACGACCACGACGCCTGGCACGAGCCGGAACTGCGCGAGCTGCTGCTGCCCGCCCTCCGCGCCGACCTGGAGATCCAGGACGGCTACGTCCCCTCTCCCGGCCCGGCGCTCAAGGTCCCGGTGACGGTGCTGCGGGGCACCGAGGACTCCCTGGTCGGGCGCGCGGACGCGGCCCGCTGGGCGGAGTGCGCCGCCGCGGGCGCCGATCTCGTGGACGTTCCGGGCGGGCACATGTACTTCACCGAGGACTGGGCGCTGTTGTGGAAGACGCTGGGGTCGGTGCTGATCTGACGCCGGAAACGACGAAAGGCGCCCCGCCGGGAGGCGGGGCGCCTTTCGCTGTCGTGCGGTGGGTGCTCAGTAGCGGTAGTGGTCCGGCTTGTACGGGCCCTCGACCGGTACGCCGATGTAGTCGGCCTGTTCCGGGCGCAGGGTGGTGAGCTTGACGCCGAGGGCGTCGAGGTGGAGGCGGGCGACCTTCTCGTCGAGGTGCTTGGGCAGGGTGTGCACGCCCACGGGGTAGTCACCGGCCTTGGTGTAGAGCTCGATCTGGGCCAGGGTCTGGTCCGCGAAGGAGTTGGACATCACGAACGACGGGTGACCGGTGGCGTTGCCCAGGTTGAGCAGGCGGCCCTCGGACAGCACGATCACGGTCTTGCCGTCCGGGAAGGTCCAGGTGTGGACCTGCGGCTTGACCTCGTCCTTGACGATGCCGGGGGTGGCGGCGAGGCCGGCCATGTCGATCTCGTTGTCGAAGTGGCCGATGTTCCCGACGATGGCCTGGTGCTTCATCCTGGCGATGTCGGACGCCATGATGATGTCCTTGTTGCCGGTGGTGGTGACGAAGATGTCGGCGCTCTCGATCACCTCGTCGAGGGTCGTCACCTGGTAGCCGTCCATCGCCGCCTGGAGCGCGCAGATCGGGTCGATCTCGGTGACGATCACGCGGGCGCCCTGGCCGCGCAGCGACTCCGCGCAGCCCTTGCCCACGTCGCCGTAGCCGCACACGACCGCGGTCTTGCCGCCGATCAGGACGTCCGTGGCGCGGTTGATGCCGTCGACCAGCGAGTGGCGGCAGCCGTACTTGTTGTCGAACTTCGACTTGGTCACCGCGTCGTTGACGTTGATCGCGGGGAACAGGAGTGCGCCCTCGCGGTGCATCTCGTAGAGGCGGTGGACGCCGGTGGTGGTCTCCTCGGTGACGCCGCGGATGCCGGCGGCGATGGCCGACCAGTCCAGCGTGGTGTTCTGAAGCAGGGAGCGGACGACGGCGAGTTCCTCGCCCGCGGCCTCGGGGAGGTTGCCGGTCTTCTGGTACTCGACGCCCTTGTGGACGAGCAGGGTGGCGTCACCGCCGTCGTCGAGAATCATGTTGGGGCCGTCGCCGTCGGGCCACGTCAGGGCCTGCTCGGTGCACCACCAGTACTCCTGCAGCGTCTCGCCCTTCCAGGCGAAGACGGGGATGCCGGCGGCGGCGATCGCGGCGGCGGCGTGGTCCTGCGTGGAGTAGATGTTGCAGGACACCCAGCGGACCTGCGCGCCGAGCGCGACGAGGGTCTCGATGAGGACCGCGGTCTGTACGGTCATGTGCAGCGAGCCGGTGATCCGGGCACCGGCCAGCGGCTGGGCGTCGGCGTACTCACGGCGGATCGCCATCAGGCCGGGCATCTCGTGCTCGGCCAGGGTGATCTCCTTGCGGCCGAACTCCGTGAGTCCCATGTCGGCGACCTTGTAGTCGGTGAAGTCAGCGTTCGGCTGAGAGGACATGCTCGGCGCTCCTAGTGCTGTGGGTGTGCTGGATGTTCTGGTGGATCTCAAGCGTCGCGAGGGACTTGTTGAGCGTGATGTAGTGCAGGCCGGGCGCACCCTCGTCGAGCAGCCGGGCGGCCATGGCGGTGGCGTGGTCGACACCGATGCGGTGCCCGGCGGCCGGGTCGTCCTTCGCCGCCTCCAGGCGGTGGGCCAGGTCCTCGGGGAAGCAGGCGCCGCTGAGCTGCGCGAAGCGGCTGATCTGCCGGACGTCGGTGGCAGGCATGATCTCGGGGATGACCGGGGTGTCGCAGCCGGCCGCGGCGACCCGGTCCCGCAGCCGCAGGTAGTCCTCCGGGTCGAAGAACATCTGGGTGATCGCGTAGTCCGCGCCCGCCCGGCACTTGGCGACGAAGTGCCTGATGTCGCTCTCCCAGTCGGGCGAGCGCGGGTGGCGCTCGGGGAACGCCGCCACGCCGATGCCGAAGTCGCCCAACCCCCGTACGAGGGAGACGAGTTCATGGGCGTGGGTGAGGCCTTCCGGGTGCGGGACCCAGGGTGCGTTCGGGTCACCCGGCGGATCGCCGCGCAGCGCGAGGACGTCCCGGACGCCCGCGTCCGCGTACTGGCCGACGATGTGGCGCAGTTCGGCGACCGAGTGCCCCACGGCCGTCAGATGGGCGACGGGCCGCAGGGTCGTCTGCGTGGCGATGCGCTTGGTCACCTCGACCGTACGGTCCCGCGACGAGCCGCCCGCGCCGTACGTCACGGACACGAACGTCGGCGACAGCGGCTCGATACGGCGGATCGCGTTCCACAGGGTGCGGGCGCCCGCCTCCGTCTGCGGGGGGAAGAACTCGAAGGAGAAGGAACGGGCCCCGCTCGCGAGGACGTCGCGCACCGTGCTCATCGGCGGCCTCCCGCGTTGAAGTAGCTCGCTTCCGGGTGGTGGACGACGATGGCGTCCGTGGACTGTTCGGGGTGCAGCTGGTACTCCTCGGAGAGGTGGACCCCGATCCGCTCGGGCCCCAGCAGTGCGGCGATCTTGGCCCGGTCCTCCAGGTCGGGGCAGGCCGGGTAGCCGAGCGAGTAGCGGCAGCCCTGGTACTCGGTGCGCAGCATGCCGTCGATGCCGGCCGGGTCGGCGCCGCCGATACCCCACTGCGCGCGGACCCGGGCGTGCCAGTACTCGGCCAGGGCCTCCGCCAACTGCACGGACAGGCCGTGCAGTTCGAGGTAGTCACGGTAGGAGTCGGCGGCGAACAGCTCGGCGGTGGCCTCGCCGATCCTGGATCCCACGGTGACCATCTGGAGGGCCAGGACATCGGTCTCGCCGGACTCCTCGGGGCGGAAGAAGTCGGCCAGGCACAGGCGGCGGCCCCGCTGCTGGCGGGGGAAGGTGAAGCGGGTCCGTTCGCCGCCGTCCTCGTCCAGGACGATCAGGTCGTCGCCCTTGGACACACAGGGGAAGTAGCCGTGGACCACGGCCGCCTCCAGCAGGCCGTCCGTCTGCAGCCGGTCCAGCCAGCCGCGCAGCCGCGGCCGGCCCTCCGCCTCGATCGTCTCCTGGTCCTTCAGGCCCCACTGGCCCTTGAACAGGGCCGTCTCGTCCAGCCAGGACGCGTACTCGGCGAGCTGGATGCCCTTGACGACCCTCGTCCCGAAGAACGGGGGCTCGGGCACCGGGTTGTCGACCGCCACGTCGCTGCGCCCGGCCGGCTCCGGCTCCCGCACCTCGATCAGCGGCGTCTGGCTTCTCGGCACACGGCGCTGCTTGAGCTCGGGCAGACGCGCGCCGGGCACCCCGCGCTTGACCGCGATCAGGGCGTCCATCAGGCGCAGCCCCTCGAACGCGTCGCGGGCGTAGCGGACCTCGCCCTCGTAGATCTCGTGCAGGTCCTGCTCGACGTAGGCGCGGGTCAGGGCGGCCCCGCCCAGGATCACCGGGAAGCGCTCGGCGAGCCCGCGGCCGTTGAGCTCCTCCAGGTTCTCCTTCATGATCACGGTGGACTTGACCAGGAGGCCGGACATGCCGATCACGTCGGCCCGGTGCTCCTCGGCGGCCTCCAGGATCGCGGAGACGGGCTGCTTGATGCCCAGGTTGACCACGTTGTAGCCGTTGTTGGACAGGATGATGTCGACCAGGTTCTTGCCGATGTCATGGACGTCGCCGCGCACCGTGGCCAGCACGATGGTGCCCTTGCCCGCCCCTCCTTGGCCGTCGGCCACCTTCTCCATGTGCGGCTCCAGGTAGGTCACCGCGCTCTTCATCACCTCGGCGGACTGCAGCACGAACGGCAGCTGCATCCGGCCGGAGCCGAACAGCTCACCGACGACCTTCATGCCGTCCAGGAGCGTGTCGTTGACGATGTCCAGGGCGGGCCGCGTGCCGAGGGCGTCGTCGAGGTCGGCCTCCAGGCCGTTCTTCTCGCCGTCGATGATGCGCCGCTTGAGCCGTTCCTCCAGCGGCAGCGCCGCCAGTTCCTCGGCCTTGCCCGCCTTCAGCGACTTCGCGGTGGCGCCCTCGAAGAGCTGCATCAGCTTCTGCAGCGGGTCGTAGCCCTCCGCGCGCCGGTCGTAGATCAGGTCCAGGGCGGTGGTGACCTGCTCCTCGTCGAACCGCGCGATCGGCAGGATCTTGGCGGCGTGCACGATCGCCGAGTCCAGACCCGCCTTGACGCACTCGTCCAGGAACACCGAGTTGAGCACGATGCGGGCGGCCGGGTTCAGACCGAAGGAGATGTTCGACAGGCCCAGGGTGGTCTGCACATCGGGGTGGCGGCGCTTGAGCTCGCGGATCGCCTCGATGGTGGCGATGCCGTCCTTGCGGGACTCCTCCTGACCGGTGCAGATGGTGAAGGTCAGGGTGTCGATGAGGATGTCCGACTCACGGATGCCCCAGTTCCCGGTCAGGTCGGCGATCAGCCGCTCGGCGATCTCCACCTTCTTCTCGGGGGTGCGGGCCTGCCCTTCCTCGTCGATGGTCAGCGCGATCAGCGCGGCGCCGTGTTCCCGGGCCAGCTCGGTGACCTTCGCGAAGCGGGACTCCGGGCCGTCGCCGTCCTCGTAGTTGACGGAGTTGATGACCGCACGGCCGCCGAGCTTCTCCAGCCCGGCCCGGATCACGTCGACCTCGGTGGAGTCCAGGACGATGGGCAGCGTGGAGGCGGTGGCGAGGCGTCCTGCGAGCTCGTTCATGTCCGCGACGCCGTCGCGGCCCACGTAGTCCACGCACAGGTCGAGCAGGTGCGCGCCCTCGCGGATCTGCTCCCGCGCCAGCTCCACGCAGTCGTCCCAGCGGGCCTCCAGCATCGCCTCGCGGAACTTCTTCGACCCGTTCGCGTTCGTCCGCTCGCCGATCGCCAGGTACGACGTGTCCTGCCGGAACGGCACCGTCTGGTAGAGCGAGGCGGCGCCCGGCTCCGGCTGCGGTTCGCGGGCGGGCGGCGTCAGCCCGCGGACCCGCTCCACCACGGCACGCAGATGCTCCGGCGTCGTACCGCAGCAGCCGCCCACCAGGGACAGACCGTACTCGCGCACGAACGTCTCCTGCGCGTCCGCCAGCTCCGCCGCGGTCAGCGGGTAGTGGGCGCCGTCCTTGGTGAGGACCGGCAGGCCGGCGTTCGGCATCGCCGAGAGCGGGATGCGGGAGTGGCGGGAGAGATGGCGCAGGTGCTCGCTCATCTCGGCCGGGCCGGTCGCGCAGTTCAGGCCGATCATGTCGATGCCGAGCGGCTCCAGGGCGGTCAGGGCCGCGCCGATCTCCGAACCCAGGAGCATCGTGCCGGTCGTCTCCACGGTGACCGAGCAGATCAGCGGAACGTCCTTGCCCAGCGCGTCCAGCGCCCGGCGGGCGCCGATGACCGACGCCTTGGTCTGCAGCAGATCCTGCGTCGTCTCCACCAGCAGGGCGTCCGCGCCACCGGCGAGCAGGCCCTCGGCATTGCGTTGGTAGGCGTCGCGCAGCGTGGTGTACGGGGCGTGGCCCAGCGTCGGCAGCTTGGTGCCCGGCCCCATCGAGCCGAGCACCCAGCGCTGCCGGCCGGTCGCCGCGGTGAACTCGTCGGCGACCTCGCGCGCCACCCGTGCGCCCGCCTCCGACAGTTCGAAGACCCGGTCGACGATGTCGTACTCGCCGAGCGCCGCGTGGTTGGCACCGAAGGTGTTCGTCTCGACGCAGTCCACGCCCACCGCGAAATACGCCTCGTGGACGGAGCGCACGATGTCGGGGCGGGTGACGTTGAGGATCTCGTTGCACCCCTCCAGGTTCCGGAAGTCCTCCAGGGTGGGATCCTGCGCCTGCAGCATGGTGCCCATCGCACCGTCGGCCACCACGACTCGGGTGGCCAGGGCTTCGCGGAGGTCTGTCATGGCGTGCCGTCCAGGGCTTCCAGGGTGTGCAGAGCGGGGGCCAGTTCGCCGGCCGCGGCCGCGCCGTAGGCGCGTTCGGCCGTGGCCAGCAGGTCGTGCCGGTCCACGCGGTAGGTCTGCGAGCCGACCGTCGACAGGGCCGCCGACGCCACCACGCAGCCCAGGCGGGCCGCGGCGGGCAGCGGCAGGTCGTGGCCGAGCGCGGCGAGGAAACCGGCCCGGAAGGCGTCGCCCACCCCGGTCGGGTCGGTGATCGGCGCGTCGGGGACGGCGTCCACGATGAGCGGGGCGTGCCCCGCGCGGTCGATGCGCACTCCGGCGCCGCCCAGGGTGGTGACCCAGGCGCCGACCCGGGCGAGGACGTCGCCCCGGTCCCAGCCGGCGCGTTCGAGGAGCAGGGCGGCCTCGTACTCGTTGGTGAACAGCCAGCGGGCGCCGTCCACCAGATCGCGCACCTGTGGGCCGTCGAGGCGGGCGAGCTGCTGGGAGGGGTCGGCGGCGAAGGAGAGGCCGAGGTCACGGCACTCGCGGGTGTGGCGGAGCATCGCCTCCGGGTCGTCGGGGCCGACGAGGACCAGGTCGGGGCGCGGCCGCCCGTGGAAGGACCGCGCCAGGTCGATGTCGCGGGCCTCCTGCATCGCGCCCGCGTAGAAGGCGGCGATCTGGTTGGCGTCCTCGTCGGTGATGCACATGAAGCGGGCGGTGCCGCGCTCGGCCGAGACGTGGACGGCGCCGGTGTCGACGCCGTGCTCCTTGAGCCAGACCTCGTACTCGGCGAAGTCGGCGCCGACGGCCCCGACGAGCAGCGGGTCGAGGCCGAGGCAGCCGAGGCCGAAGCAGATGTTGGCGGCGACCCCGCCCCGGCGCACGTCGAGCGCGTCGACCAGGAAGGACAGGGAGACATGGGCGAGTTGGTCGGGGATGAGCTGGTCCGCGAACCGCCCGGGGAAGACCATCAGATGGTCCGTGGCAATGGATCCTGTCACCGCGATACGCACATGAACTCCTGAACTCCTGAACGTCTTTCGGGTGGCGGGCGCCGGACGGGCCGGGCCCCGCCACCCTCGGGACGCGTGATTCCTGGGGGTGGATTCGGACAGGGCGTCAGATGCCCGCGGCGGCCCGGAGCGCCTGGGCCCGGTCGGTGCGCTCCCAGGTGAAGTCGGGCAGCTCGCGGCCGAAGTGGCCGTACGCCGCCGTCTGGGAGTAGATCGGGCGGAGCAGGTCGAGGTCACGGATGATCGCGGCGGGGCGCAGATCGAAGACCTGGGCGATGGCCTGCTCGATGGACTCCTGGGGGGCCTTCCCGGTGCCGAAGGTCTCGACGAACAGCCCGACGGGCTCGGCCTTGCCGATGGCGTACGCGACCTGCACCTCGCAGCGGGAGGCCAGGCCCGCGGCGACCACGTTCTTGGCGACCCAGCGCATCGCGTACGCCGCCGAACGGTCCACCTTGGACGGGTCCTTGCCCGAGAAGGCGCCGCCGCCGTGCCGGGCGTAGCCGCCGTAGGTGTCGATGATGATCTTGCGTCCGGTCAGGCCGGCGTCGCCCATCGGGCCGCCGATCTCGAAGCGGCCGGTCGGGTTGACCAGCAGGCGGTAGCCCTCGGTCTCCAGCTTGATGCCGTCCTCGGCGAGCGCGGCGAGGACGTGCTCGACGACGTGTTCGCGCACGTCCGGGACCAGCAGCCCGTCCAGGTCGATGTCCGGGGCGTGCTGCGAGGAGACGACGACGGTGTCCAGGCGGACCGGCCGGCTGCCCAGGTACTCGATGGTGACCTGGGTCTTGCCGTCGGGGCGCAGGTAGGGGACGGTGCCGTCCTTGCGGACCTCGGTGAGGCGCCGCGACAGGCGGTGCGCCAGCTCGATCGGCAGCGGCATCAGGGTCGGCGTCTCGTCGGTGGCGTAGCCGAACATGATGCCCTGGTCGCCGGCGCCCTGGGCGGCCAGTTCGTCGCCGGTGCCCTCGACGCGGGACTCGTAGGCGGTGTCGACGCCCTGCGCGATGTCCGGCGACTGGGCGCCGATGGACACCGACACACCGCAGGAGGCGCCGTCGAAGCCCTTCGCGGAGGAGTCGTAGCCGATCTCCAGGATCTTGTCGCGGACGAGCGTGGCGATGTCCGCGTACGCGGTGGTCGTCACCTCGCCGGCGATGTGCACCTGACCGGTCGTGATCAGGGTCTCCACGGCGACGCGCGCGGCCGGGTCCTGGGCGAGCAGGGCGTCCAGGACGGTGTCGCTGATCTGGTCGGCGATCTTGTCGGGATGGCCCTCGGTCACGGACTCCGAGGTGAACAGACGGCGGGACATGTCTCTCCAGGAAGGTGGGTGGTGGCGGTGGATCGGTGGGTGGGTGCGTGCCGGACGGGGCACGGACACGGCTCTCAGTCGGTGCCGCGGAAGATCGACGGGTCCGGAGCCTCGTGCTCCTCCCCCGCGAGCAGTGCGGGCCGTACGACCGCTCCGGCGAGGGAGCGGGCGCGGGCGCGGGCGGGACCGGTCTGTGCCAGGACGTGCTCGGTGTCTTCAAGAGGCTCAAGAGTGTCAAGCGTGTCGATGCTCATCTCTGCCTGTCTCCGGGTGACTTCGGCGGCTTCGGCGGTACGTGTCCCCGATCGGGGCTCACGCCGCGGGGACCGGTCGGCTCACCGGCCGGGCGGGCTCCGCGTCCTTGGCGAGCAGACAGTCCTCCAGGAAGCCGAGGGCCTTGAGGTGGTAGGTGCGGGCCGCCCAGCCGAGGCTCAGGTTGTGCCCGGCGTCCGGCTGGTGGGCGATCACGGTGGTGGGGGCGGCCAGCGGGCGGCGCAGGGCGGCCAGGGCGTCGTCGTCGAACAGCCACCACTGCTCCTGCTCGGCGAAGGTGAACCGGACCGGGACCCGTACCCGGCGGGCGATCCGCGGGTACATGCCGGGCCACAACGGCCCCTCGCACGCCTCCAGTTCGGGCACCGGCGACACGAGGTGGCGGCCCTGCCGGAAGGCGTCCGGCGGGTAGAGCCGCAACGAACCCCAGTGGCGGCGCCAGTCACCGTGGCCGTGCCGGCCCGGCAGCTGGTCGGTGCGTACGGCGAGGCGGCTGCCGAGGCCGGAGATGTCCAGGCCGATCAGGCCCTGGCCGCGCTCCTCGGCGGCCGCGGCCAGGGCGAGCTTGCCGCCGTTGGAGTGGGCCACGAGGAAGATGCCCGCGCCGGTGTCATGGGTGGCGGCGAAGTGGGCGAGGCCGTCGTGCAGGGTCGCCGCCTGCTCCGCCAGGCGCTGGCCGCGCGGCAGGTGGGGCGCCGAACTGCCGTAGCCGGGGCGGTCGACGGACAGGACCGTGTAGCCGAGGCCGGCGCCGAGGGAGAGCAGCGACAGTCCGGGGCGGGCCCGGCTGTCGAAGTAGCCGGCCCGCATGCCGCCGCCGTGCACCGCGACCACGACGGCCCGGGGCCGGCCGGAGGGCGGCTCGGCGATCAGTGCCGACAGCGGGATCCCGGCGGCGTCGAGGGTGATCTCGCGGGCCCGGACGGCATCGGTGGTGGGCAGCTGGGCCATGGGATCAACAACTCCGGGCGGTAGGTGGTCCCCGGGTGCCGCCCTCATCTCCTGACCGTCGCCAGGCACCGGGCGAGGCGGCGGCGGACCAGGCGGCGGACGAAGTGGCCGACGGGGGCGCCGGGTTCACCGGGGTGCGGCAGTGCGGCGCGCGCGGCGCAGGCCGGGGGTGCGCTGACGTCGGTCGCGCTCATCGTCGGTGTGCGTCGTCGCGCCAGCTACGCGGTGTGCCGGCGCGGGTGCGCCGTTCGAGGCGCCGCCAGAGTGCGGTGCGGCGTGCGGGCTCGGGGCCCTCGGCGTGCTCCTGCTCCGGGCCGACGGCGGCCGCGCGGGCGAGCAGCACGGCGGTGAGCGCGGCGAGTTCGGTCGCGTCGGGGCTGCCCTTCTCGATGCGCAGGACGGGGCCGGTGAGGTCCATGGTGTCCGGGGTGTCCGTGGACGGTGGCATGGGCGTCGTCTCCGTGGTCGTGGGAACGGGTCGGGAAACGCGAACGCCGCACGAACTCGCCGGTCCCGACGGGGGATGGAGGAACCGGCGAGCTCGCGCGGCGAGCTCGGGTGGTGCGGTGGTGCGGTGGAGCGGGGCGGTCGCCGGATCAGGCGGCCGTGGGGCCCAGCTGGCCGACGAAGCGGCCGGTGAACAGGTCCTGGCCCTTGAACTGGGAGACCATCTCGGCCGGGGCGACGAACGGGCCCTCGGGCGAGGGGAGCTGGCCGACGCCGCCCTCGCTGCCGAGCGGCAGGAGGATCATCGGGAAGCCCAGCGGCTGGTAGGTCTCCGTCGGCTCCTCGCCCTTGATCTGGGCGATGATGTTCTTGGCGACGACCTCGGCGTGCTGCATCGCGTAGCCGGCCATCTTGGCCTCGGCGACGTCGGTGATGTCGCCGACCGCGTAGACGTGGTCGTGGCCCTTGACGTTGAGCTTCTCGGTCACGGGGACCTGGCCCTGCTCGGTGAGGGCGGTGAGCTTGCCGTCGGCGAGGTAGTCGTTGTTGATGGTCGTGCCGAAGGCGCGGTACCAGACGTCGGCGGTGATCTCGTCACCGGCGGTCGTGGTGACGGTGAAGGAACCGGCCTGGCCGGAGGCGGTGGCCGGCTCGGCCGTCAGGCCGGTGCCGAGGCGGACCTCGATGCCCAGGGCGGCGAGCTGGCCGTGCAGGTCCTCGACGACCTCGGGCTTGAAGCCGGGGAGCAGCTCCTCGGCCGGGTCGACGATGGTCACCTTCTTGTCCGGCCAGACCTGCTTGATCTCACCGGCGAGTTCGAGGCCGACCGGGCCGGCGCCGAGGATGAGGACGTTGTCCGCCTGGAGCAGCTCCTTGTGCGAGGCACGGAAGTCCGCGAGCGCCTCCTCCACGGTGGCGGCGGCGGGGTTGGCCGGGTAGGCGTAGCTGGAGCCGGTGGCCAGGACCACGTAGTCGGCCGCGACGTGCTTGCCCGAGGCCAGGGTGACGCCGGTGGGGTCCACCGAGACGGCGCGGTCCTGGATGACCTGGCCCTCGGTGAGCAGCGTCTTGAACGGGAAGAACATGTTGGGCGCCCACTCGGGCTGGGCCAGTGCGCGCAGCGACCCCGCCACGTTGGCGAAGGCGTCACGCGGGTCGATCAGGACGACCTCGGCCTCGGACTGAAGGGCCTTGGCCACCGCGGCGCCCCCGTAGCCTCCGCCGACAACGGCGACTTTACGACTCATGATTCACGCTCCACAAACCAAAGAAATTGCGTCGGGCACTGCTCAAAAACGCTAGTGATTCGTACTGCGAACCACAATGCAGAAGAAGTTCAGGAACTACATATCCCCGTTAAGAACTGGAAGTTCTTGCTACGAACTTTCGATATTCGGGTGCTACGCTGCATCCGTGGCCAAGCGTGAAGACGACGACGGCACGATGGGGCTCGCGGCCGCACTGGTGCGGTCGTCGTTCCTGGTCAACGCCGTGTATGCCCAGGTGAGCCGTGAGCACGGCCTGACGCCGCAACAGGGTCAGCTGCTGTGCGTGTTGATGGCGCAGCCGTACGGAATGAGCGAGCTGTGCTCGATGCTCGGACTCGCCAAATCGAGTCTGACCGGTCTGGTGGACCGCACCGAGAACAACGGCCTGGTACGGCGCGAGAGCGATCCGCACGACAGCCGCGCGGTGCGCGCGGCACTCACCGCGCGCGGCGCACGCCTCGCCGACCGCTTCTACACCGACGCCTGCCGGCGCATCGGGCAGCTGCCGGCCGGTCTCGACGCCGAAGGACGGGACGCCCTCGCCGCGCTGCTCGGCCGCGTCGTGCGGGACAACGACGGCCCCGTGGTCTTCGTCGAACCCGGCCACGGGGCTGCCGCGGTCCGCGGCTGAGGCGCCCTCAGGCCGCGATCAGCCGCTGCGTGTAGGCGAGCGCGGCCGGCTCGAACTGCAGGGCGGCGTGCGAGCCCGCCGCGTGGACGTCCCGCCAGATGCGCTGCATCGGGTGGGAGGTGGCCTGCCCGCGGGTCCCGGTCACGTGGAACAGCCGGTCCACCGCGCCGACGAGCAGCTCCACCGCGAGCGTGGCGTCACGGTGGTTGCGCACGGCCGCGCCGCCCTCGGCGAGCCCGCCCCCGTCGGCGGTCCCGGCGACCCGCGCGAGCAGCAGCGCCGCCGCGTCGATCTCGCCCGCCGCGCGGGTGTAGGCGATACGGGCCGTGTCCCGGGCCGCCGCCCGGGCCCCGCTCGGCTGCTTGCCCAAGTGCTGCTCGACCAGGCGCAGCGCGGCGCGGGCCGCGCCGAGGACGGGCGCCGCGAAGGTCAGCCCGTTCACCGCGAACAGCGGTGCCGCATGCGCCGGGGACCCGGCCGGCTCCGGCAGGCTGCCCTGGCGCATGTCGTCCCAGACGAACGAGCGGTACCGCGGCACGAACGCCCGCTCCACCAGCAGGGTGTGGCTGCCGGTGGCGCGCATGCCGAGCGTCGACCAGGACTCCTCGTGCGTGAAGGAGTCCCTGGGCACCGCGAACACCCGGATCGAGCGGTCGCCCTCGCGCGGCGGCGCCGAGCTGAGCAGCGCCCAGTCGGCGAACTCGACGCCGCTGACGTAGAGCCACCTGCCGGACAGCGACCAGCCGCCGTCCACCTCCTCGGCCTCGACGCCGGCCGCGACCATCGAGCTCACGAGGCGGGTGCCGGGGCCCTTCGCCCAGACCTCCTCGCGGCCCTCCTCCGGCAGGAAGGCGCTGAAGCGCCCGTTGTACGCCCACAGGGAGGCGAGCCAGGCGGCGGACGTGCAGCCCTCGCCGATCGCGGCGACGGCCCGTGTCACCGCCTCGAACGTGGCCCCGGTGCCGCCCTGCCCCGCCGGGGCGAAGGCGCTGGTGAACCCGGCCGCGGCCAGGGCCTCGACGGTGTCCCGGGCGAGGCGCCCGGCCGCGTCCGCGCTCTCGGCGCCGCGGCCCGCCGCACCGGCCGCGGTGTCGAGCGCCCCGGCGTCGTGCCATGCCGACCCGCCGCTCACACCCGCTCCCTGATGTACTCGATCTCGCTGAAGTAGAGCTCGGCCCGCACGCCGTCCAGGTCGTCGAGGGCGGACGGCTCCTTGGGCCGCGCGAGGAAGGCGCGGAAGCTCTCCTCGTCCTCCCACTGCGCGTACTTGATGACGTGCTCGCCGGACAGACCCCGGTGCACGGCGTGCGACACATGGCCCGGGGTGGTCGCCAGCTCCTCGGGGTCGTACGTCATCTCCTTGAGGACCTGCGTCTGGTCCTCGGGCGCCGACGTGACCACGATGACCACGGTGAAGCGCGGCTCGTCGAGGCTGATGCGGGGCTCGGGGTGCCAGGTGTGGACGACCTCGCAGGGGATGTTGTCCAGGCGGGAGACGCTCAGGGCGCCGCCGAGGCGGCCCTTGGTGGCCCGCTCGCTCATGAACGCGTCGTAGGCCTCCTCGCTCTCCCACTGCGCGTAGTTGACCACCGAGCGGCCGTCGAGCCCCCGGTGGAAGTTGCCCGAGACCAGGCCCGGCTGAACGTTCGCCGGCGGCAGGCTGCGCCACTGGTCGAACAGCACCTGCTGCCCGTCGGGGCCCTCGGTGTGAAAGATGTTGAACAGCGTGAAGTAGCCGTCCTCCACCCTGATGAGACTCATGACTCTCCCTGGTTTCAGGCGACGTAGGGACGCGCGGTGCGGGCGTCCTTGAGGGCACAGGCCCACCACTGGAGCTTTTCGAGCATGGCCTTGGCCGGGACGGCGGCGTCGGGCGCGCGCAGCACGCCGTCGTCGCCGATGTGCTGCCACACGCCGTGGAAGCTGACCGTGTCGCGGATCGTGGCCGCGTGCAGCTCCGCGAAGACCAGGCGCAACTGCTCGACGGCCCGCAGCCCGCCGGACAGACCGCCGTAGGAGACGAACGCGACCGGCTTGGCCTGCCATTCGGCGCGGTGCCAGTCGATCAGGTTCTTCATCGGGGCGGTGAAGCTGTGGTTGTACTCCGGCGTGACCACGACGTACGCGTCCGCCGCGTCGAGGCGTGCGGCGACGGAGGCGAGCAGCTCGGCGGACTCGCCCCCGGGCTCCTGCGTCAGCGACAACGGCAGCTCCACGTCGGCCAGATCGAGGACGTCGACGTCGTACATCGCGCAGGCCTCGGCCTCCTCGACGAACCAGCGCGCGACGGCCGGACCGGTGCGGCCCACACGGGACGAACCGATGATCACGGCAAGGCGCAGTGTTTCCTCGGACATGTTTTTCCTTCCTGTGAGCCCGAACCGGATACGGCGAGGGCAGCGGCGGCACGGGTACGGGGCGGGGCAGGCGCCCCGCACCCGTGCGGACGGCCCGTCGTCAGGCGTGGGCGCCGTGGCGGATGGCGCGCATCTGGGCCACCCACACGTCGGCGTCCTCGGCCCGCTGCCGGAAGGAGTCGGCCGAACCCTGGTGCGTGAAGACGTGGATCCGGTTCTCCTCGATCGCCTCGAGGGCGGCCTTGGCCACCTGCTCGGGCTCAAGGACCTCGGAGACCTCCTTCAGCTTGGCCAGCTGCTCGTTGCTGCTGACGCTGGCGGCCAGCATCGGGGTGTTGACCGCCTGGGGCATCAGACACGAGACGCCGAGACCGCGGTGGCCGTACTCGACGGCGAGGTACTCGGCGAACGCGACGGCGCCCATCTTGGCGACGGAGTACGGCGCCGCGCCGAACGCGGTGAGCACCCCGCAGGCCGCGATCGTCTGCACCAGGTGCCCCCGGCCGGCCTCCAGCATGGCCGGGACCACGGCGCGGGCCGCCCACACGTGCGACATCATGTTGACGTCGAGGGCGCGCTTCCAGTCCTCGTCCGATGCGTCGTGGCTGCCCGTCACGGTCAGCCCGGCGTTGGAGACGAAGATGTCGACGGAGCCGAACCGCTCCCGGGCGCGGTCGACCAGGGCCTGGATCGACGCCTCGTCGGCGACGTCGGCCACCACCGCGAGCGCCTGGGCGCCGATGCCGGCGGCGACCTTCTCGGCGCCCTCGGCGTCGATGTCGGAGACGACGACGCCCCGGGCGCCGGCGGCGGCCAGGGCCTCGGCGATCGCCTTGCCGATGCCGCTCGCGGCGCCGGTGACGACGGCGACACTGCCTTCGATCTTCATGTCACACGCTCCCGAACGGGTTGGTCATCACGTAACGCCACTCGCCCCGGGCGTTCTTCTTCAGGACGTCGAGGCCACGTCCGGTGCCGGTCATCTCGGGCTTCGAGGGCACCGTGATGCTCCAGTCGACGACGAGCGCTGCGGTGTCGCCGACGACGTAGCTCTCGGCGACCTTGGCCGACAGCTGCGGGTCCAGCTTGAGGAACTCGACGACGGCGGCGCGGTGTTCGTCGCCGCTGACGGCCTTGCCGGGCTCCCAGACGGCCGCGGCGCCCGGCGCGTAGACCGCCATGATCGCGTCGATGTCGCGGGCGGCGTAGGCGTCCAGGTACTTCTGGTTCATCTCGGCCGGGTCGGCGGCCTCGGCCTGCTCCGGGGCACCGGCGAGCGTCAACTGCCGTACCTCCAGCTCCTTCTGGAGGTAGGCGTCGCGGCCGGCCAGGAACTCCTTCATGTACGGCTGCCCGAGGTGGCGGGCCAGGTCCTTGCGGGTCGCCCAGATCTCGTAGAACACGAAGAGGTTCGGGTCCTGCGCGTCCTGGTTGATCCAACTGCCCAGGCAGCCGGGCTCGGTGCGGGAGCGCTCGGCGAAGGAGACGAGCAGCGCGCCCAGCTCCGCCGCCTTCTCCGGCTTGGCGTGGGCGAAGCCCACCGCCGACTGGATCTCGTTCTGCATGATGGGCTCCTCAGCCGAGAAGGGTGCCGCCGGTGGCGTCCACGAACGAACCGGTCATCCAACGGGCCTCGTCCGAGGCGACGAACGCGACGATGTCGGCGACCTCGTCCACCTGGCCGACCCGGTCGAAGGCCGACAGCGCGGACATCTGCTTGACGGCCTCGGGGTCCTCGAACACCGGGTCGCCGTTGTTGGTGACGCCCGGGGCGACCGTGTTGATGGTGATGTTGCGGGGCGCCAGGACCGGCGCCATGTGCAGGGTGATCTGCTCCAGGGCACCCTTGCTCATCGCGTACGCGATCTGGATCGGGAACGCGGAGTGGGTGACGCCGGACGACACGTTGACGATGTGGCCGCCGTCGGGGATCAGCTCAAGGGCCTTCTGGATGAGGAGGAAGGGCGCCTTGGCGTTGATGTTGTAGCAGTTGTCGAGGATCTCCTCGGTGACCGCGGCGGGGCCGGCGCCCGCGAAGCCGGTGGCGGCGGCGTTGTTGATCAGGATGTCGAGCCGGTCCGAGCCGGTGAGCTCGACCAGGCCCGCCCGGGTGCCGTCCAGGAGCTGCTCGATCGCGCCCGGCGTGCCGAGGCTGGCCTGCACGGTGAAGGCGCGGCCGCCGGCCTCCTCGATGAGCGCCACGGTCTCCTTCGCCGCGGTCTCGTTGCCGGAGTAGTTCACCGCGACGACGGCACCGTCCTGCGCGAGCCGCAGGGCGATGGCACGCCCGATGCCCCGGCTGGCGCCGGTGACGAGCGCCGTCTTGTTCTCAAGCCTGCTGGTCATGGAAAGTCCTTCGAGAGGTGGAGAAAGGTCGTTGGGTGGTGTGTGCCGGGCCGGGGGGCCGAGCGCACCGCTGGACGCGCCGCGACGGGCCGCCGTGCGTCTGCGGCGCCGTCGTGGCTGGCCGCGCCCACGCGGCGGAGCCGCATATCGATGGAGCCCCGCGCCCCTCGGGGGCGCGGTCGAACCGCAGCGGACTTCGCCGGCCGCGCTCAGCCGGCGTGCCTGGCGACGGCCTCGCGTACGGCCGGGGCGATCTCGCCGGCCCAGTGGCCGAGGGAGGTCGGGTCCGGGGTTCCGCCGCGGGGCGAGAAGAGCATGAAGCCCGCCGCGCCGTGCTCGACGACCGCCGCGGTCAGCTCCTCGGTCCACTGCTCGACGCTGCCGCCGATCCAGCGTCCGTCGCCGTCGCGCGTCCTGGCCAGCGGCCGTTCGGTGATCTGGCCGGGGAAGTTGAAGACGGTGCGGACCTCGCGCGGGTCACGGCCCGCGGACCGTGCCGCCTCGTCGACGACCGGGCGGGACGCGCGGTAGCGCGCGCTCAGCCAGTCGGCCGCGTGGCCCGGGATCCAGCCGTCGGCCACCCGGCCGGTGGCGGCGAGGGACTTGGGGCCGACCGATCCGGTCCACACCGGGGGCGCCGCGACAGGGGCCGGTTCGATCTGCTCGACGTGGTAGTGGCGGCCCTTGAAGGTGACCGGCGGGCCGCCGCCGGACAGCTTCCTGACGAGGACGATCGCCTCCTCGAAGGCCTCCACGGCCTGGGCGGGGGTGAGCGGTTCTACGCCCATGTCGGCGATCCGCTCCCACAGCCCGCCGGCGCCCATGCCGAGCACCACCCGGCCCTCGGAGAGCGCGGACAGGGTCGTCACCGTCCGCGCCAGCATGGCCGGGGGCCGCGTCGGCAGATTGCTGACGTTGGCGAACCCCGCGAGGTGCTGGGTGCGGCCGACGACGAAGCCGACGGTGGCGTACGCGTCCAGGCGCTGCCCGATGTAGGGGTGGTCCGACAGTGAGAAGAGGTCGAGCCGTTCCCGGTCGGCCAGTTGGGCCATCTGGAGCAGCACCGGCATGTCGCCGATGACGCTGTGTGCGCCGAAGCCGAAGACGACGTCGCGCGCGGACAGTGCCGTCCGTGTGGTCGGGGTTGCCAAGGGGGTGCCCTTCGATTCTCTTCGGGTGTAAGGGTGTAAGGGTGTACGGGTCAGTTCGTACGGGTGGCGTGGAACTCGTAGCGGCGGCCCGCTCCGGCCTCCGCCTGCCCCATGTACTCCAGGAGCGGCTCGATCTCCGCCTTGATGTGGACGAGCGCCTCCGCCTCCGAAGCCCACTCGGACAGCAGGAAGATCCCGTCGTCGTCCGCGCTGACGTGGAAGTTGGCCGCGATCGCCCCGGGGTAGGCCCGGTCCTCGCCGACGGTCTTCTCCTCGGTGCCGAGGAGCCCGTCGACCCAGGCGCGCGCCGTCTCCCCGTCCCGCATGGCGAAGAAGGCGGCCGGGTAGCAGCCGACCGGCGGGAGCGGGTCGGGCAGCACGGTGGGCTGCACCCTGCGGTACAGCCGGAACGCGGCGGGCTCGCCCGGCTCGTAGCCGAGTGCGCGCCAGTTTGGGCGCAGCGCCTCGAAGGCCGTGCGCGCGCTGTCCTCGGCGTCCGCCGTGAACTGGGCGTAGATCAGCAGCGATGTGCCGTCGGTGCCGTGGAACAGGGACACGGACGCGAGGCCCTCGGGCCACGGTGCGGACTCCCAGTGCGCGAGGACCGCGGCCCCGGCGTCCCGCAGGCGCTCGGGGTCACCGCCGGTGACCTCCTCCACCAGGGCGGTGGCGATGTCCGGGCGGCCTATCTCCGGCCGGACGTACGACGTGGTCGGCATCGTCGACTCCTCAGGTGTGCGCTGTCTTCTGCGGCCGGGTGCTCAGGCGGCCTTGCGGCCGATGACCAGGACGTCCTCGTGCAGCCCGTCGACCTCGACGGTCTCGGGCGTGAAGCCGGCCTCGCGCAGCCAGCCGTGCAGTTCGTCGGCGGAGTACTCATGGCCGCCGCGGGACCACACGAGCATGGTCAGACCGGCCAGGGCGCCGTGCATCGACGGCTGTTCGCCGCCCGCCATCGGGTCGTAGACGAACACGGCGCCGCCCGGCTCCAGCGCGTCGTAGGCTCGCTTGAGCAGGGCGATGCGGTCCTCGACGCCCCAGTTGTGCAGGACGTGACCGAAGACGAGGACGTCGGCCTGCGGCAGCTCGTCCTTGAAGAAGTCGCCGCCGTGGAAGGTGAGTTCGCTGTCGCCGAGCCGGGCCATGTGCCGGTCGAAGGCGGACCGCAGCGGCGGCAGGTCGAAGACCGCGCCCTTCAGGTGCGGGTTGTGCTTGACGACCTCGTGCGCGAAGTTGCCGCGGGCGCCGCCGATGTCGACGAAGGAGGTGTAGCCGCTCCAGTCGATGCGGCTGAGGGCCTGCGCGATCGGCGCGCTCAGCAGGTCCATGCTGTCCAGGAACCCGTCGGTGGCGTCGGCGTCCGCGTACAGCGTGTCGTACGGGTTGCCCGCGACCGCGGCCTGGTTCTGCGGCTTGCCGGTGCGCAGCGACTCGGCCAGGCCCTGCCACGCCGGGTTCAGCTCCTGCTCGCAGAAGTGCAGGTAGCCGCCGAGGTAGGCGGGGCGGCCCTTGACCAGGAACGCGTCGCTGACCGGGGCGTTGGTGAACGTGCCGTCGGCCGACTCCAGCAGGCCGAGGTGGACGAGTCCGGCGAGCAGGTCGTTCGCGCCGCGCTCGACGAGGCCGAGCCGCTTCGCCAGTTCGGCGGTCGTGACCGGGCCCTTGGACACTTCGGTGAACAGGTCGTACTCGACGGCCGCGAGCAGGATCCGCGACTGCCAGGAGCCGAGGATCAGACCCATGATCGGGCCGGGGTTCACGGAGTTGTCGGGCGTGTCGACTGCCATGGCAGTGAGCCTCCTTGAGGTGATGGAGCGGGTGGGTACCGAGGAAACGGGGTCAGCCGGCCGTGGTGGCAGGGGCCGGGCGGCGCACGAGCGCGGCCGCGAGGCCGAGGGCGCCCACCGCGGTGACGAGCGCCAGCGCGGGCCGCGGGCCCGTGGCCCGGGTCAGCAGCAGGGTGACGAGCGGCAGCAGCAGTGCGGCCCCGAGCTGCACGAACGCCTGGTACAGCGCCACGGCCGCGCCCCGCTGGGCCGGGTCGAGGCCGGCCGTCGCCTGGGTGTTCAGGGCGACGAACGCCAGACAGAACCCGGCCTCGACGAGCAGCTGGACGGGCAGCATGCCGAGGGCGTAGCCGCTGTCGGGGCGGGCCAGGTACAGGAGGTGGCCGAGCAGCGGGAAGAGCGCACCGAGCGTGACGAGACGGCGGCTGCCGTGGCGGGCGATGAGCCGGCCGGCGAACGGCACGCTCAGCGCCAGCGGCACGCAGGCGGGCAGCAGCGCGAGCGCGGAGCGCCAGGGCGACCAGCCGAACGTGTCCGCCATCTGGAAGACCATCACGACCAGCAGCGCCTGGTAGGTGCCGTTGAGGCAGGCGGCGCCGAGCGCGGAGCGCAGCAGCGGGCCCCGCTTCAGGAGCGCCGGGCTCGGCAGCCGCGCCGGGCCGCCGCCCTGCTCGCGCGGCAGCACGTACGCTCCCGCGGCGAGCAGCGCCAGGGCCACCGGCGCGGGGAAGACGAAGACCCAGCGCCAGCCGGTCGCCAGCAGGCCGCCGGCCAGCAGCAGCCCGGCGGTGAAGCCGGCGGCGCCGAACAGCGAGTACACCGACAGGGCCCGCCGTCGCTGCGGGCCCTCGGGGAACAGGTCGTTGATGATGGCCAGGCCGGTCGGCGCGGTCAGGGCGGCGCAGCAGCCCTTGACGACGCGGACGGCGACCAGCAGTGCGGGGCCGCCGGCCAGGCCGCCCGCCAGGGAGGCCAGGGCGAACAGCAGCATCGCGCCCAGGTAGGCCCGGCGGCGCCCGATGCGGGCGCACAGCACGGGGCCGAGCAGCAGCAGCGCGGCGAAGCCGAGCGCGAAGCCGCTCATCAGCCACTGGGCGCTCCACGGGGTGAGGCCGAACCGGGCGGCGAGCGTGGGCAGGGCGATGAGGAGGACGGACACTTCGATCGCGTCGAGCAGCATGTTGCCGGAGAGCACGAGGAGCCGGGACCACTGGCGGGCGTCCCAGGCCTCCTGCGCCCGCGGGGCGGGCGCGGCGGTGGCGGCGGGCGCGGTCACCAGTGCAGCACCTGCCCCTCGGGCGTGCCGTTCTCCCCGAGGAAGGTGGCGGTGGGGCCGTCGTCGGGGAGGGTCGCGAGCAGGACCGGGATGCGCGCGCCCTGCTCGGTGGTGAGCCGGCCGTGGTGGCCGTTGATGTCGGTGGCCACGAAGCCCGGGGACGCCGCGTTGACCAGGATCCCGGTGCCGCGCAGCTCGTTGGCGTACGCCAGGGTGACCGCGTTCAGGGCGGTCTTGGACGACGCGTAGGACAGCAGCGTCGAGGGGAACTCGCCAGGCGGGTGCTCCCCCGTCTGGTCGACGTTCTCGGCGGCCGACGTCAGCGAGCCGATGGCGCTGGACACGTTGACGATCCGGGCACCGGGCGCCTTGCGCAGCAGCGGCAGCAGGGCGTTGGTGACCGTGATGACGCCGAAGACGTTGGTCTCGTAGACCGTGCGCACCTGCTCGGCGGGGGTCTGGCTGGGCGGCTGCATGGGGCCGCCGACGCCGGCGTTGTTGACCAGGACGTGCACGGCGCCCGCCTCCTCGGCGAGCCGCTCGGCGGCGGCCTTGGCGGAGGTCTCGTCCGTGACGTCGAGGTGCAGGAACCGTACGTCGAGGCCGTCGGCGGCCAGCTCGTCGGCGGCGCGGCGGCCGCGCCGCTCGTCGCGGGCCCCGAGATAGACGGTGTGGCCGCACTCGGCGAGCTGCCGGACGATCGCGCGGCCGATCCCCTTGTTGGCTCCGGTGACGACGGCGACGCGCGCGGGGTGGGCGGACATGTAGGGCCTCTCACATGGGATGGGTGGGGACGGCCGCGCCTCAGCCGAGGAGGGTGCCGCCGGTGGCGTCGATGAAGGCGCCGGTGATCCAGCGGGCCTCGTCGGTGGTCAGGAAGGTGATGACGTCGGCGACGTCGCCGGCCTCGCCGACCCGGTTGAACGCCGAGAACTTCGACATCGCCTCGACGGCCTGCGGGTTGTCGAAGATGGCGCCGCCGTTGTCGGTGATGCCCGGGGCCACGCTGTTGATGGTGATGCCGCGCGGCGCGAGGATGCGGGCCAGCTGGAAGGTGAGCTGCTCGATCGCGCCCTTGGTCATGGCGTAGGCGACCTGGTCGGGCACGGAGGTGCGGGTGACGCCGGTGGTGAGGTTGACGATGCGGCCGCCGCTCGGCATCTGCCCGATGGCCCGCTGCACGATGAAGTACGGCGCCTTCGCGTTGACGGCGAAGTAGCGGTCGAACTCCTCGGGGGTGAGGTCCTCGGGCGCCGAACCCGTCGAGGTGACGGCCGCGTTGTTGACCAGGATGTCGAGGCGGGTGTCGCCGGTGCGCTCCTTCAGGCCGCGCTCCAGACCGAGGAAGAGTGCGTGCACGTCGCCGGGGACGCCGAGCTCGGCGCGCACGGTGAAGGCGCTGCCGCCCTCCTTCTCGATGAGCTCGACGGTGTCGTCGGCGGCCTGCTCGTTCGCGGTGTAGTGCACGGCGACGAGCGCGCCCTCGCGGGCGAGCCGGATCGCGGTCGCCCTGCCGATGCCGCGACTCGAACCCGTCACGAGGGCCGTCTTGTCGGTGAGCCTGTCCACGGTTGACCTTCCGGGTTGGTGGGTGTGCGGGAGCCGTGCCGGCGGGGCGCTGCGCTCCGGGCGCGGCGGTTCGGTCACGTCGAGGCCGCTGATCATGCGGGCGAGGTGCCGGCGGACGGGCGCCTGGCCGAGGAGTTCGCCGAAGACGTCGCGCAGCGCGAGCACGTCCTCGGTGCCGAACAGCAGCCGGGCCTGCGCGTCGATGTTGGCCAGGGTGCGTGCCCCGGCCGGGTGCCGTTCGGCGTGGTAGGTGTCGAGCAGTGCGGGCGCCGCAGCGCCGGTGGCGACCCGGGCCAGCTTCCAGCCGAGGTTCGCCGCGTCCTGCAGCCCGAGGTTGACGGCCTGCCCGCCGACCGGCATCTGGCGGTGCGCGGCGTCGCCGGCGAGCAGCAGCCGGCCGCGCCGGTACTCGGTGACCTGCCGGGAGACGGTGCCGAAGCGGTTCAGCCAGCGGGCCTCGCCGTGCCCGATGTCCTCACCGGTCACGGCGGCCCAGGCGGCGGCGACCTGCTCGAAGGTCACCTCGCCGGCCGGCTGCTCGCCGAAGCGGTGGACCATCAGCCGGGTGGTGCCGTCGGGCCTGCGGTAGGCGGTGGCGATGCCGCCGGGGAAGCGTTCGAGCCGCCGGTTGGCGATCTCGATCCCGGCGACGTCGGCGCGCAGCATCACCTTGTCGGCGTCGTGCCCGTCGGAGGTGAAGCCGCCGAGCTCACGCACCGTGCTGTGCTCGCCGTCGCAGCCGGCCAGGTAGGCGGCCTCGATGGTGTACGTGGCGCCGGGCGCGCCGCCGACGGCGGGCCCGCGCACCTCGACGTGCACGCCGTCGTCGCCGGCGCGCAGCCCGGTCACCGTGTGGCCGCGCCGGACGTCGGCGCCCGACTCGACGGCGTGGGCCTGCAGTTCGGTCTCCAGGTGGTGCTGGAGGCACTCCCACTGACCGGCGTACGGATGCGACGGGTCGGCCTCGGCGAGGTCGAGGCGCAGGCCGCCGAAGTGGCCGGGGCCGACCGGGGGCAGCTCGCCGAGCCGGGGCAGGAAGCCGCGGTCGGCGAAGATCTCCATGGTCCGCGCGTGCAGGATCGAGGCCCGTGACTCGCCGGTGGGCTCGGCCAGTTGCTCCAGCACGATGACGTTCGGGGCGTCCGCGCCGCCCGCCCGCAGCTCGGCCGCGAGGAACAGGCCCACCGGGCCCGCGCCGACGACGAGCACATCGGTGCGGGTCATCGGCGCGCCCCGAGCGCCGGTCCGAACCAGCGGGTGAGCGAGGAGCGCAGGTCGCGGTGGCTGCCGGGCGCGGCCCAGGCGACGTAGCCGTCGGGACGCAGCAGTACGGCGCCGGTGCCCGCGAGCGGGCTGTCGGCGGGGACCGGGTCCGGGGTCGCGGTGACGATGTCGACACGGTCGCGCCAGGGCTGCGCGCGGCGGCGCAGCACGGCGTTGTCGCCGAGGTCGAGCAGGACGCCGCGGCCCGTGCGCAGGAGTTCGGTGCTGCTGGTGCGCCGCTCCCCCCAGGTCACCGGCAGGTGCGGCAGGCGCCGGCCGAGCAGCGGGCTGGATCCGCCGCCGACGTCGTAGCGGATGTCGAGGCCGCTGACCTTGGCCGCCAGGTGCCGGGTCACGCCGGGGACCCGGACCAGTTCGGCCAGGACGTCGCGCAGCGGTGCGGACTCCTCGCCGCCGAGGATCAGCAGGCTCTGCGCCCGGGTGTTGGCGAGCAGACCGCGGCCCACCTCGTGGCGCTCGGTGTGGTACGTGTCGAGCAGTTCCTCGGGGGCGTCGCCGCGCAGCACCGCCGCCAGCTTCCAGCCGAGGTTGTGGGCGTCCTGCACGCTGGTGTTCATGCCCTGCCCGCCGGCCGGCAGATGCACGTGGGCGGAGTCGCCGGCCAGCAGGACGCGGCCGCGCCGATACTGCGTCACCTGTCGCGCGGCGTTGCCGAAGGCGCTGACCCACACCGGCTCGGCGTGGCTGATGTCGATGCCCGTGAGCCGCTTCCACACGTCGGCGACCTCGGCGAACCGCGGTGCCTCGGTGCGCTTTCGCGGGGGCACGCCGTGCTCGCCGACGATGATCCGGTGGATCCCTCCGGCGAGCTTGGCGACCATCACGAAACCGCCGTCGATGTGCTCGCCGGTCATCCGCGGCTCCAGGTCGACCCCGCGCAGGTCGGCCAGGAGCATCTCGGTGGTGGTGGCCGTGCCCGGGAAGTCGAACCCGGCCGCCTTGCGGACCGCGCTGCGTCCGCCGTCGCAGCCCACGAGATAGCGGGCGCGCAGCGTCTGTTCGCCCTCGGGGCCGCGCACGGTGACCTCGACGCACTCGCCGCTCTCCGCGTACGAGACGAACTCGTGTCCGCGGCGGATGTCGGCGCCGAGCTCGCCCGCCCAGGCCTCCAGGGCCTGCTCGGTCACCGACTGCGGCACCGTCTTGGCGGCCTCGTGGAAGGCGCCGAGGACGCCCATGTCCAGCGGGATGCCACCGAAGTGGCCCATGCCGCTGGTCTCGTAGTCCCCGAGCCGGCGCAGCAGTGCGCGCTGGTCGAAGACCTCCATCGTGCCGATGGTCAGCCCGATGCCCCGGGACTCGCCGGTGCGCTCGGGGTGCCGTTCGAGCACCGTGACGTCGATCCCCGCCAGGCGCAGTTCCCCGGCGAGCATCAGCCCGGCGGGTCCCGCTCCAACAACGACCACCGAAGCGTCCATGAACCTCTCCTTCTCAAAGCCAGTAGCGGAGCCGCGGACAGCGGCAGGCCCGCCGCGCCGTCGTACAGGCACGCCACGGGCAGCGAGCGCAGCGTGACGATCGGCTCCGCGGACGCGGACAGCGCGGCGGCGGCGGCGTGGTGCGGTCCGGCCGGCACGTTGCCCACGATCCAGCCGGCCGGGCCCGGCGGGGCGCCGGACCGGGGTGTGACTCCCAGGTAGTCGCGTGCGGGGCTGCGGGCGAGCCCGGTGCCGAGTCCCTTGAGATACGCCTCTTTACGGGTCCACAGCTGCGCGAAGACGTCGGGCCGGCGGGCTTCGGGGAAGTCCCTCAGTTCCTGCCATTCCGCCCGGTGCAGTGCGGGCCCGCACACCCGCACCGTCTCGGTCGTCGGCGTGCGCTGCACGTCCACGCCGAGGACGGTGGCCGCCGTGCCGATCAGCACGAGGCCGTGGCTGTGCGAGAGCGAGAAGTGGACCGGCAGCGGCGGGTCGCGCAGCACGGGCCGCATCGTGCGGTACGCACGGGCCGGTGCGGGCTCCTGGCCCAGCCGCAGCCGCTCGGGCGGGTATCCGGTGGCCTCCGCGAGGACCCGGCGCAGCGCGATGTGCGCGGACAGGTACTGCACGCGGTCCGTGGGCCGTACGAACAGCTCCGCCCGCCGCAGCTCCGCGGCGTCCAGCTCGCGCACCGCGAGCCGGGCCGCCGCCGGGCTGTCCGGCGCCGGCGGGCGCAGCAGCCAGAGCGACAGCCGCGGCGGCTCGCGCAGGACCGGGATACGCGGCGGCTGTGCGAACCGGTGCGGTGGACCGCCCGGTTCAGCCCCGGGCCTCGGCATAGGCCTTGGCGTGGCCCAGCGTTGCCAGGCTGTTGGTGCTGAGCGCGCTGTGCACGTACGCGCGGGCGTCGGCGACGGTGGCGTCCGCGCCGAGGACGCGGGCGATGTTCTCGGTGTTGAGGGTCACCGTGTGCTGCGAGGACGCCCGGACGCCGGTGTCGGTCTCGGTGAACGTCCAGTAGCCGGTGTGCAGGGTCATCAGCGCCGGAAGTGTCACCTGCTTGTAGGCGATCTTGTGGTGCGGGAAGGTCACCCGGTACGACTTCGTGGTGTGCACGGAGCCGTCCTTGGCGCGGGTGTCCATCTCCAGCGTCTGCAGTCCGGGGGCTTCCTCGTCGAGGCGGACGGTGGCCACGTGCGGCAGCCGCTGCGACCACAGGTTCGCCTCGTTGATGAAGGCGTAGACGTCCTTGGCGGAGCCGGCGATCTCGACGGAGTCCTCGAAGGAGAACGTCAGGTCGGCCTCGGTCTCGGCGTGCACGCGCTCGACGTTGGTGCGCAGCGCCGCCAGTTCGGAGCGCGAGTTGCGGTCGACGGCCTCGTCGATCCACTTCAGGCCTTCGGGGTCGTCGTCGACGGCCCGGTAGTCGTGCAGCAGCCGGATCCGCGACTCGGTCGCGGAGAGGGGCTCGATGATCCAGGTGCCGCCCATGGACGCGACCGGCGGCGTGGACACCTCCTGGCGGAAGGTGATGCGCAGGTTCTCCGGGTCCAGGGTGCGGTGCGACGTCCAGTTCTTGGGCTCGCCGTTGGCGGTGGCCCAGATCTGGATGCGCTCCTCGCGCTCGCCTCGCTCGGCGTGCTCGACGTGGATGGTCGGCGGGAAGATCCGCGGCCAGTTCTCCACGTCGGCGATCAGCCGGAAGACCGTTTCGGCCGGCGCGGCCGCGGTGATCTCGTGCTCGACCTCACGGATGGTCATGGTCAACTCTCCTTGGGGTCCTAGAAGTTGCCGAGTCCGCCGCAGACGTTGAGCGCCTGCGCGGTGATGGACGCCGCCGTGTCGGAGGCGAGGTAGCCGACCAGACCGGCGACCTCCTCGGGCGTCGAGTAGCGGCCGAGCGGGATCTTGGCCTGGAACTTCTCCAGGATGGCGTCCTCGGTGGTGTCGTACGCGGCCGCGTAGCCCTGGCGCACCCGCTGCGCCATCGGCGTCTCCACGTACCCCGGGCAGACCGCGTTGACGGTGATGCCGGTGGGGGCGAGCTCGTTGCCGAGCGCCTTGGTGAAGCCGACGACGCCGTGCTTGGACGCCGAGTACGGGGCACCGAGGACGACGCCCTGCTTGCCCGCGGTGGAGGCGATGTTGATGATCCGGCCGCGGTTCTTGTGGCGCATGCCGCCGGTGTTGAGCACCTCGCGGGTCAGCCGGAAGACGCTGTTGAGGTTGGTGTCGATGACGTCGTGCCACAGCTCGTCGGTGATGTCGGCGGTGACGCCGCCGCCGCTGCGGCCCGCGTTGTTGACCAGTACGTCCACGGTGCCGAAGGTGTCGACGGCGGCCCGCACGAAGGCGCGCACGCTGTCCGCGTCGCGCACGTCGAGGGTCGTGCCGTCCACCGCCAGGCCCTCGGCCTGGAGCTCCTTCACGGTCGCGGCGACGTCGTCGGCGCTGCGCGCGCCGATGAACACCTGGTGGCCCTGCTCGGCCAGGAGCCGGGCGGCGGCGAGGCCGATGCCGCTGGTGGCTCCGGTGACCAGGGCGGTCCGCTGCTGCTGATCTGACATGGGTGACGTCTCCAGTGGGAGGGAATGCGGGCCCGCCGGGCGGTGCGCGGGGCACCGCCCGGCGGGAGATGGGCTGTGGGGGGCTGCGGAGCGGCGGCGGGTCAGACCAGCGCGGTGAGACCGCTGTTGACGGCGTCGATCAGCAGCCGCGGGGTGTTGGCGATGCTGAGGATCTCCTCGTCGAGGGAGATGCCGTACTCGCGCTCGATGCGCCCGCCGGTCTCCAGCAGGGCCAGCGACTCGTAGCCCAACTGCTCGAAGTCGGTGTCGAGGATGTCCCCGTCGAGGCTGTAGGAGTCGTCCTCGCCCGCCGCCTCGATCAGGATGCGGCGCAGGTCGTCGACGGTGAAAGCCTGCTCGGCCATGGTGGTTCCTTTCCTGTTGCGCCGGCGGTGCCGGCCGGTGTGGTGGCGGTGGGGGTGTCAGTCGGCGGAGCGGACGACCAGCGCGGAGTTGAAGCCGCCCAGGCCCCGGCCCAGCACCAGCGCGACACGCACCTCGTGCGTGCGCGGGTGGCCGACCACCAGGTCCAGGCCGTAGTGCTCGGCCGGCCTGGTGTTCATGGTGGGCGGGATCAGGCCCTCTTCCATGGCGAGGAAGACCGTCGCCAGGTCGAGCGCCCCGGCGGCGGAGTACAGGGCACCCGTCGTGGTCTTGGGGACGGTGACGGGCACCTGCTCCCGGCCGAACACCGCGTTCAGCGCGTCGGCCTCGATACGGTCGAGGTCGGGCACGGCCGCGCCGTCGGCGAAGACCACGTCCACGTCGCGGGCGCTCACCCCGGCGTCGGCCAGGGCGATCTCGATGGCCTTGCGCAGCGCCGGCGGCCGGCCGCTGCCCGGCTTCGGGTCGAAGGTCGCGCCGTAGCCGGCGATCTCCCCGTACACCTTGGCACCGCGCACCCGGGCGGCGTCCTCGCTCTCCATGACGAGGATGGCGCCGCCCTCGCCCGGGACATGGCCCGAGGCCCGGTCGTCGAAGGGCACGTAGGCGGCGGCCGGGTCGGCCTGGGTGGTGACCCGGCCGCTGGTCAGCTGCGCCACCCAGCCCCACGGGCACAGGGAGGCGTCGACGGAGCCGGTGACGACGAGCGGGGTGCCCTTGCGCACGTGGCGGCGCGCCTGTGCGACACAGTCCAGACCGCCGGCCTGCTCGCTGACGACGACGCCGCTGGGGCCCTTCATGCCGTTGCGGATGGAGATCTGGCCGCTGTTGACGGCGTAGAACCAGGCGAACGACTGGTAGGCGCTGACGTACTCGCTGCCCTGGCTCCACAGCCGCTCCAGCTCGCGCTGGCCGAACTCGAAGCCGCCGGACGCGCTGGAGGTGACCACGCCCATGTCGAAGGCGGGCAGCCGGGCGGGGTCCACCCCGGCGTCCTGGATGGCCCAGTCCGCGGCGACGAGCGCGAGGCGCGTCATGCGGTCGGTCTGCGGCAGCAGCTTGCTGGGCAGGTGCTCGGAGGCCTCGAAGCCGTGGATCTCACCGGCGAGCTGGGCCGGGTACTGGGCGGGGTCGAAGCGGGTGATGCGCCCGATGCCGCTCTTGCCGACGCGGGCGGCCTGCCAGTACTCCTCGGCACCGAGCCCGTTGGGTGCGACCACGCCGAGGCCGGTCACCACTACAGAGGCGCTCATGCGGCGGTCCTTTCCGGGCGGGCGAGGACCATCGCGCTCTGGAAGCCTCCAAAGCCACTGCCGACGGTCAGCACGGCGTCCGTCTGGTGGTCCCGCGCGGTGACGGGCACATAGTCGAGATCGCATTCGGGGTCGGGGGTGTGAAGGTTCGCCGTCGGCGGCACCACGTTGTGGGTCATCGCCAGCGTCGAGGCGGCGATCTCGATGGCGCCGATGGCGCCCAGGGAGTGGCCGACCATGGACTTGATGGAGCTGACCGGCGTGGCGTACGCGTGCTCGCCGAGGCTCTTCTTGAACGCGGCGGTCTCGTGGCGGTCGTTCTGCTTGGTGCCGGAGCCGTGCGCGTTGATGTAGTCGATGTCCTGGGCGTTCATCCGCGCCTCGTCGAGCGCGACGCGGATGGCCTCGGCCATCTCCGCGCCGTCGGGGCGCAGACCGGTCATGTGGTACGCGTTGGAGCGGGTCGCGTAGCCGGCGATCTCGGCGTAGATGCGGGCCCCGCGCCGGCGCGCGCTCTCCAGCTCCTCCAGGACGAAGAAGGCGGTGCCCTCGCCGAGGACGAAGCCGTTGCGGGTGCCGTCGAACGGGCGCGAGGCGCGCTCCGGCTCGTCGTGGCGGGGCGTGGTGGCCCGGATCGCGTCGAAACACGCCATCGTGATCGGCGAGATCGGGGCGTCGGTGGCGCCTGCGACCAGCACGTCGAGGGAGCCCTCCCGGATCAGCTCGACGGCGTAGCCGATGGAGTCGATGCCGGACGTGCAGCCGGTGGACACCACGGCGTTGGCGCCCTCGGCGCCGACGGCCCAGGCCACTTCGGCGGCGAACGAGCTGGGCACCAGGTGGTTGTGCAGATGCGGGACCGCGTACGTGTGGTCGACCAGGTTCAGCCGGCCGTCGTCGCTGACGACCCGGTACTCCTGGTCCAGGCCCATGGTCGCGCCGACGGCGGTGCCGACGGTGACGCCGACCCGGTGCGGGGCGTGGTCCGCGAGGTCGAGGCCGCTGTCGGCCACGGCGCCGCGGGCGGCGACGACGGCGAACTGGCCGGCCCGGTCCATCCGCCGGATCTCCTGCGGGCTCAGACCGTGGGCCTCCGCGTCGAAGTCGACCTCGGCGGCGACCCGGGAGCGGAAGGGCGACGGGTCGAAGAACGTGATGCCGCGGGTCGCGGTGCGGCCCTCGCTCAGCAGCGACCAGAAGGCGTCGCGGCCGACGCCTCCGGGGGCCAGGACCTCCAGGCCCGTGATGACTACGCGTCGGCCGCTCACCGCGGGTCCTCCCAGTGGTAGAAGCGGGTCGCCATGGCGTCGGCGGGCGAGCGCCAGGTCGCCGGGTCGTACGCCTCGATGAACGGCTTCAGGTCGTCGCTGATCCGCACGAAGCGCGGGTCGGTCTTCGCCTCCTCGATCTGCTCGCCGCCGTTGTCGGTGTCGAAGTCCTGGAGGTGGAAGTAGAGACCGCGGTAGTGGAAGAGCTGCCGGCGGCGCGTGCCCATCCGGTGCGGCATCTCGGTGGCATCGAACGCACGGAACAGATCGGCCACGTTGCCGCTCGTTCCGGGATCCATCCGTGCCACGATCAGGTTGCTGTGCATGCGATTGTTCTCCAAGTGGAAAGCCGTACGGCGGACTGGAGTTTCACGTGTCGTCGACGGTTCGACAGCGAGAGGGCCGGAACCGGACAGGAAAGAGGGCGCTTTCGGTCCACCGGGTGCGGTGACAAAGCGCCGGACTCTGACATGTATCTTCTTCGGCGACTCCCCCGTTTTCAAGGGGAATCACTACAGATCCAGGTGCAGAAACTGCAGGTTATTGCGGGGCGTTGCCGTGCTTGCGCGAGGGCAGGTCCGCGTGCTTGGCGCGCAGCATGGCGAGCGAACGGATGAGCACCGAGCGGGTCTCGCGCGGGTCGATGACGTCGTCGATGAGTCCGCGCTCGGCCGCGTAGTAGGGGTGCATCAGTTCGTTCTTGTACTCCTCGATGCGCTCCTTGCGCACGGCCTCGGGGTCCTCGGCGGCGTTGATCTCCCGCCGGAAGATGACGTTCGCCGCGCCTTCGGCGCCCATCACCGCGATCTCGTTGGTCGGCCAGGCCAGCGCCAGGTCGGCGCCGATGGAGCGGGAGTCCATGACGATGTAGGCACCGCCGTAGGCCTTGCGCAGCACCAGGGAGATGCGCGGCACCGTGGCGTTGCAGTACGCGTACAGGAGCTTGGCGCCGCGCCGGATGACGCCGTTGTGCTCCTGGTCCACGCCGGGCAGGAAGCCGGGCACGTCGACCAGGGTGACCAGCGGGATGTTGAACGCGTCGCAGAACTGCACGAAGCGGGCGCCTTTCTCGGACGCGTCGATGTCGAGCACTCCGGCCATGGCGGCCGGCTGGTTGGCGACGATGCCGACGACGTGCCCGTCGAGGCGTGCGAAGGCGCAGACGATGTTCGTGGCCCAGGCCGGGTGCACCTCGAAGAAGTCGCCGTCGTCGACGACCTCCTCGATCACCTTGCGGATGTCGTACGCCTGCCCGGCACCGGCCGGGACCAGGTCGAGCAGCGCGTCGTTGACCCGGTCGACGGGGTCGCCGCAGCGCTCCACGGGCGACAGTTCGCGGTTGTTGGCGGGCAGCAGCGAGAGCAGGTAGCGCACGTCCTCGATGCACTCCTCCTCGGTGTCGTACGCCACGTGCGCCACGCCCGAGAGGGCCGAGTGGACGTCGGCGCCGCCCAGGCCGTTCTGCGAGATCTCCTCGCCGGTGACCGCCTTGACGACGTCGGGCCCGGTGATGAACATCTGCGAGGTCTCCCGGACCATGAACACGAAGTCCGTGAGCGCGGGCGAGTAGGCTGCGCCGCCCGCGCACGGGCCGAGCATCACGGAGATCTGCGGGATCACCCCGGAGGAACGGGTGTTGCGCTGGAAGATGCCGCCGTAGCCGGCGAGCGCGGTGACGCCCTCCTGGATACGGGCGCCGGCCCCGTCGTTGAGCGAGACCAGGGGGGCGCCCGCCGCCTCGGCCAGGTCCATGATCTTGTGGATCTTCTGGGCGTGGGCCTCGCCGAGCGCGCCGCCGAAGATCCGGAAGTCGTGCGCGTAGACGAAGACGGTGCGGCCGTGCACGGTGCCCCAGCCGGTCACCACGCCGTCGCTGTACGGCCTCTTGTCCTCCAGCCCGAAGCCGCTGGCCCGGTGCCGGCGCAGCGGTTCCACCTCGTTGAACGAGCCCTTGTCGAGGAGCAGCGAGATCCGTTCCTGGGCGGTCAGCTTGCCCTTGGCGTGCTGGCGTTCGGTGGCCGCCGGGTCGGGGCCCTGCCGGGCGGTCTCCTTGATCTCGGCCAGTTCGTCGACGCGGGCCTGGATCGAGTCCTGCGGTGTGGCTGGTGTGGCTGGTGTGGCCATGGTGTTCCCCACCTCCATGGGTCGCGGTCGTTGGATCAGCGGTCGGCTCCGGGCCGGTACAGCCGGACGAAGTCCGCGACGCCGGCGCGGACGATCGCGTCGCGCTCGAAGTCGGCCAGCGGCAGGGCCCCGTGGAAGGAGCCCTGGACGACGCCGCCGGCGACCAGCTGGATGAAGCGCTCGGCGGCGTGCTCGGGGTCGTCGAAGGAGAGCAGTCCGCGCTCGGCGAGGCGGGCGAGGCGGCGGGCGAGTTCGCGATTGGCCTGCCGGGGCCCCGCGGTGCGCCACATCTCGACCACCCCGGCCGGCCACGAGGCGACCTCCGCGGCCAGGTGCCGCACGATCGCGAAGTGCTCGGGGAAGGCGGCGAGCGGCGTCAGCCAGGCGTGGCCGAGCTCGACGAGGTCCTTCTCCAGATCGGTGATCTCGGCGAGGTGCTCCTCGGCGATGACGGTCAGCGAGGCGGCCACGGCGGCGGCGCCCTCCAGCAGGACGGCGAGCAGCACCTGCTCCTTGCCCTTGAAGTAGTGCGTGACCGTGGCCTCGTCGCGGCCGCACTCCATGGCGATGTCCAGGGCGCTGGTGTGGGTCCAGCCCTCACGGGCGAAGACCGCGCGGGCCGCCTGGACGATGTCCCTGCGCTCCTCCGCCGAGCCGGCCTGTACCGGGGTGGGGGTCGCCTGCTGAATCGTCATCGTGTGTTCCTCCGGGTGAGGTGCGGATCGTGTCGGGCGTACGGGAACGAGGCTCGGTGCGCAGTCGGGCGACAAGCACGGCGACGGCGGCGAGCAGTGTGGCGCCGCCGCCCGCCAGGAGCCCGGAGCGCGCGCCGAACCGTTCGCTGAGGGCGCCGACGAGCAGGGCGCCCAGGGGGGTGGTCCCCTGGAACACGAGCGTGTAGAGGGCCATGACCCGGCCCCGGTAGGCGGGGTCGGTGCCCAGTTGGATGTGGTGGTTGGCGGCCTGGGCGAAGAAGAGGCAGCCGAAGCCGGTGCACAGCAGCAGTACGGCGGCCCACCGGTAGGTGGGGGCGAGCCCGGCCGCGCACTCCAGGGCCCCGGCCCCGAGGGCCGCGCCGATGACGAGGGCGGCCGGGGGCCGTCCGCGCCGGCGTGTGGTGACGAACGCCGCGAGCAGCGAGCCCACCGCGAAGGCGGTGGTCAGCAGCCCGAACTCGGCGGCTCCCGCATGGAATTCGGTCTTGGCGAGCAGGGGCAGGGTGAGTTGGAAGTTGAAGCCCAGCATGCCGACGACGGCCACCAGGACCATCGCGAGCAGCAGGTCGCGGCGGGCCATCAGGTGCCGTACGCCGTCCATGACGGGTGCCCGCGCGGGGCGCTGCGCCGAGCGGTGCAGCTCCGCGGGACGCATCGCGCGCAGGGCGGCGACGGTCGCCAGGTAGCTGACCGCGTTGAGCAGCATCACGGCCGCGGTGCCGAGCCGGCCGATCAGCAGGCCCGCGCACGCGGGTCCCGCCACCCGGGCGACGTTGAAGTACGCGGCACTGAGCGCGGACGCGTTGGGCAGCAGGTCGGCGCCGACGAGTTCGCTGACGAAGGACATCCGGGTGGGCACCTCGACCGCGTTGACGAGGCCGAGCCCGAGGGCGAACAGGCAGACGTGCCACAGGCCGGCCGCGCCGGTCAGCACGAGGACGGCGAGTGCGAGCGACAGGGCGCCCGAGGCGAGGTTGGCGGCCATGAGCAGGCGGCGCTTGTCGTGCCGGTCGGCCAGCGCGCCCGCGTAGAGGGTGAGCAGCAGCAGGGGCGCGAACTGCAGGGCGGTCACGACGCCGAGGGCGGCCGCGGAGTCGCCGGTCAAGGAGAGCACGAGCCAGTCCTGGGCGACGACCATCATCCAGGTGCCGGCGACGGAGACGAGTTGTCCCGCCGCGAACAGCCGGAAGTTGCGCACGGACAGGGACTGGAACGTGCCGGCGTTGGGTGATCTCATCTCATCCCTGGGCGAGGAGAATACGGGCGCACGGCAAGGGAATCTGCCATATATCTTCTTCACCCCCGGCCGGCCGGTCAATGATTCTCATGTCAGATCCCGGTCAGGCCATGTCAGGAATGAGCGGTTCCGTAGCGGGAGGTGAATTCGCGTCAGGGAAATGAAAAAGTCCCACTGAGATTCATCGGATTCGGTCACGTATTACAGGTGACATTCCCCGGGTCTTGCGGCGCGGAGAATCGCGGAAATACCGTTCTCGGGTCCGAAGGCGTCTCCGACCGGAGGTCGCCGAGACTCAGGGGGGTATGCAAGATGTCCGTGGTGACGACCGTCTGTGTGGGAACCGGCTGTGTCCGGCGCGAGGCCGCGGGCCGGGCCAGGCGCCCGGCCGCGCCCGCCGGCCGCCTGTGCCCGGACTGTCATGAGCGCCTGGTGCGGGAGCTGAACCGGCTGCCGGAGCTGTACGAGGAGTGCGCACGCCGTCTCGACGGCAGCGGCGGCGAGCGGGCCGTGGAGAAGACCTCCGGCGGTCCGCTGCCCGGCATGCCCTTCAACCTCCGGGCGGCGGAGGTGCGGACCTCGATCCTCGCGGTGCTCAGCGCCTGGGCGAGCCTGGTGCTGGAGGAGCGGGACCTGGCCGGTCCGCGGCGGGCCGTCGGCCCGCTGGTGCAGTTCCTGACCCGGCACTGCGGCTGGCTCGCGGCGCACGACGCGGCGGGCGAGGTCTGCGCCGAGATCTCCCGACTGGTGCGCAGCGCACACAACGTGATCGACCCCGCGATGACCCGGCGCATACCGGTGGGCGACTGCGTCGAGCCCGGCTGCTCCGGCTCGCTCACCGCGCTCGTACGGCCCCGGCGTCCGCAGCTGCCCGCCACGATCGCCTGCGACGCCGACGAGGCGCATCACTGGGTGGGGCACGAGTGGCTGCAGCTCAGCCGCCGCCTCGCCGCGGCCGGGGCGACGGCGGTGGAAGCGGCCCCCGCGCAGGCCGACGAGGCCGCGGACCGGGAGCCGGAGGTGCGCTGGATGACCGCGGCGGACATCTCCCGGCTGTGGGACATGCCGCCGGGCAGCGTCTACCGCCGCGCCAGCACGCAGAAGTGGCGCCGCCGCAGCCGTTCCGGCCGGACGTACTACCACGCCGGAGACGTCTACGAGACGCTGCACGGACGGGACGCGGCGGCGTAGGCGCTCCGCTGGAAGTGCCGGACGGTGCACGTCGGTCGTCTGCGGCGCCGACGTGGCTGGTCGCGCCCGCGCGGCGGAGCCGCATATCGATGGAGCCCCGCGCCCCTTCGGGGCGCCGCCGAACCGCCGCGGACCTCGCCGGACCCCCACCGGACGTCGCGAGGCCGCCCTTCGGGCGACGACGGGAAGGTGACGACAGGCCCTGGCGCCGCCGGGACGACACACAGGGGCTCCTGACGATTCGTCAGGAGCCCCTGTGCGCACGACGGGTGGTGGGACGGGTGGTGGTTCAGTCCGCGATCTCGCAGATGGCGGCGCCGGAGGTGACGGACGCGCCGATCTCCAGGGACAGCCCCTTGACGGTGCCCGCCTTGTGCGCGTTCAGCGGCTGCTCCATCTTCATCGCCTCCAGGACGACGACCAGGTCGCCCTCCTCGACCTTCTGGCCCTCCTCGACGGCGACCTTGACGATGGTGCCCTGCATCGGGGAGGCGAGGGTGTCACCGGAGGCGGCCGGACCGGCCTTCCTGGCGGCACGCCGCTTCGGCCTGGCCCCGGCCGCAAGGCCCGTACGCGCCAGGGACATGCCCAGCGAGGACGGCAGCGAGACGGCGAGGCGCCTGCCCCCGACCTCGACGACCACGGTCTCGCGCCCGGCCTCGTCGTCCTCCGCGTCCGCCGGGGCGGCGAAGGCGGGGATGTCGTTGACGAACTCGGTCTCGATCCACCGGGTGTGGATCGTGAACGGCTCGTCGGAGCCCGTCAGTTCCGGCGCGAACGCCGGGTCGAGCACGACCTTGCGGTGGAAGGGGACCGCGGTGGCCATGCCCTCCACGTCGAACTCGGCCAGCGCGCGCGAGGCCCGCTCCAGTGCCTCCTTGCGGGTGCGGCCGGTCACGATCAGCTTGGCGAGCAGCGAGTCCCACGCCGGGCCGATCACCGAGCCGGCCTCCACACCCGCGTCCAGGCGCACGCCCGGGCCCGCGGGCGGGCGGAAGACGCTGACGGTGCCGGGGGCGGGCAGGAAGCCCCGGCCCGGGTCCTCGCCGTTGATCCGGAACTCGATGGAGTGACCGCGCAACTGCGGGTCGCCGTAGCCGAGTTCCTCACCGTCGGCGATACGGAACATCTCACGCACCAGGTCGATGCCGGCGACCTCCTCGGTGACCGGGTGCTCGACCTGCAGACGGGTGTTGACCTCCAGGAAGGAGATCGTGCCGTCGCTGCCGACCAGGAACTCGACCGTTCCCGCGCCGACGTAACGGGCCTCCTTCAGGATCGCCTTGGAGGCGCGGTACAGCTCCTCGACCTGGGCGTCGGTCAGGAACGGGGCCGGGGCCTCCTCCACCAGCTTCTGGTGGCGGCGCTGCAGCGAGCAGTCACGGGTCGAGACGACCACCACGTTGCCGTGCCGGTCGGCCAGGCACTGCGTCTCCACATGGCGCGGCTTGTCCAGGTAGCGCTCCACGAAGCACTCGCCGCGGCCGAACGCCGCAACCGCCTCGCGCACCGCCGACTCGTACAGCTCCGGCACCTCCTCCAGGGTGCGGGCCACCTTCAGACCTCGGCCACCGCCGCCGAAGGCCGCCTTGATGGCGATCGGCAGGCCGTGCTCCTCGGCGAACGCGACGACCTCGTCCGCGCCGCTGACCGGGTCCGGCGTGCCGGCCACCAGCGGGGCACCGGCGCGCTGCGCGATGTTCCGCGCGGCGACCTTGTCACCCAGGTCCCGGATGGCGTGCGGGGGCGGGCCGATCCAGATCAGCCCGGCGTCCAGCACGGCCTGGGCGAACTCCGCGTTCTCCGACAGGAATCCGTAACCGGGGTGGACGGCGTCCGCGCCGGAGTCCGCGGCGGCCCGCAACACCTTGGCGATGTCCAGATAGCTGGTCGCCGGGGTGTCACCGCCCAGCGCGAAGGCCTCGTCCGCGGCGCGCACGTGCAGCGCGTCCCGGTCCGGGTCGGCATAGACGGCAACGCTCGCGATCCCGGCGTCCTGGCAGGCCCGGGCCACGCGGACAGCGATTTCGCCACGGTTGGCGATGAGCACCTTGCGCACGACGCGTCAACTCCCCCGAGATTTCGGATACTTACGGCCGGTCCCGTCCTGTGGACGTGGCTGCTGGGCGCTCACCACGCGTAGGCCTCGGGCGCCGGCTTGGCCCCGTTCGGGCCGGGCGGCGGGAAGAGCTGGTCCAGCCTGGCCAGGGTGTCGGCGTCGAGCGTAATCGTCAGCGCGCGCAGCGAGCTGTCGAGCTGCCCGGCCGTACGCGGGCCGATGATCGGGCCCGTCACCCCGTCCTGCGCGAGCAGCCAGGCCAGTCCGACGTGCGCGGGGTCCTCGCCGATCTCGGCGCACAACTTCTCGTAGGCCTCGACGGTGTCGCGGTGCTGGGCGAGCAGGCCGGCCGAGTGCCCGGTGCTGCCGCGGGCCGCGCCGCCCTCCTTCAGCTTGCGCAGGACGCCGCCGAGCACACCGCCGTTCAGCGGCCCCCAGGGGATCAGGCCGATGCCGTAGTGGCGTGCCGCGGGCAGCACTTCGAGCTCGACCCAGCGGGTCATCAGGTTGTACCTCGACTGCTCGCTCACCAGGCCGAGGAAGTGCCGCGACCGTGCGGCCTCCTGCGCCTGGGCCAGGTGCCAGCCGGCGAAGTTGGACGATCCGAAGTAGAGCACCTTGCCCTGCTGACGCAGGACGCTGAACGCCTCCCAGATCTCCTCCCACGGCGTGCTCCGGTCGACGTGGTGCATCTGGTACACGTCGATGTAGTCGGTCCCCAGGCGGGCCAGCGACGCCTCGCAGGCACGCCGGATGTTCAGCGCCGACAGGTACGACTCGTTGGGCCAACCGCCCGTCGGGAGATAGACCTTGGTGGCCAGCACGGTCTTCTCGCGCCGCCCGCCCCCGCCGCCGAACCAGCGGCCGATGATCGGCTCGGTGGGCTGCTCGCCCGGACGCGTGCCGTACACGTTGGCCGTGTCGAAGAAGTTGATGCCGCGCTCGTGCGCCCGGTCCATGATCGTGTGGCTGTCCGCCTCGGAGGTCTGCGTCCCGAAGTTCATCGTGCCGAGTACGAGCCGGGACACGGACAGTCCGCTGCGGCCGAGGTTGGTGTATTCCACGCGTGCCAGTCCTTACGGGTAGTGCTGGATCTGCGACCGCACACCGTGCCGGTGCGGTCGGGGCTTCGGGTGCCGCGCGAGTCCGGGCGGGTCGCGGGCGGCGCGCAGCGGGATCAGGCCGCTGCCGCCAGTTCGGCGTACCACTCGTTCATGCGCGCGGCGTCCGCGTCCCATCCTGGACCCGCCGGCCGGCCCAGGTCCGCCCAGAGCGGTGTGCTGTCGAACCAGTGGTCGGTGGCCAGCATGTCCAGGGCGCGGGCGAAGGCCCCGTCCTCGGTGGGCAGGGCCCGGGCCTGCGCGAGACCCAGGGTGCAGCGGGCCGGCGGCAGCGACGTGCCGGCGGCCACCGCGCGCAACAGCTCGCAGGCCGTGACCGGTTCGGGGTACGCGGCGTGGTAGACGGACGACGACAGCCGCTCGCGCGGGGCGTGGCCGAGCGCCACGAGCAGCGCGGCCAGTTCGGCCACGGCGATGACGGAGAGCCGGGCGTCCCAGCCGGTCGGGGTGCCGGGCAGCGTGCGCAGAAGTCGCCGCAGCCCGGGCACGACCCATGTGTCACCGGGCCCGTACACCAGGTACGGCCGTACGACGATGCCCCCGGCGGCCAGGACGGCGTCCTCGGCCTCGGCCCGGGTCCGCGACGTGGGCGACAGCGGCCTGCGCGGGAGCTGTTCGGGGCGGGCGCGGCGGAAGATGCCGCGCCCGTACACGGAGGCGGTGCTGAGGTACACGATGCGGGACACCCCGGCGCGCTGCGCGTCGGCGACGAGCGCGGCGGTTCCCCGGGCGTTGACGGCCTCGTTGGCCTCGGGGCTCCCGCCGATCTGCGAGGCGCAGTGCAGCACGACGTCGACGCCGTCGCACAGGCCGCGCAGGGAGTCCGGGTCCGCCAGGTCCGCCCGGACGATCCGGGCCCGGGCCGCGCCGGGTGCCCGGGGCGGCCTGCGGTGTGAGGTCAGGGTCAACTGCCCCGCCAGGCGGGCCGCTTCGCGGGCGACATGGGTTCCGATGAACCCGCCCGCTCCGGTGACCAGGAAGTTCGGCACGTGGGCGCTCCGATCGCGTCGGGGGTCAGTGGTTGCGGGTCCGCAGGGTGAGGCGGGCGTCGAAGACGGGCCCGCCGCTTTGCAGTCCGCGCACCCGGACCTGGACGTCGCCGGCCGCGTCGACCCCGGTCGGCTCGGCCTCCACCACGCAGGGCTCGTCGAGTTCGGCGTACCGCTCGAAGGAGCTGTCCAGGCCGATGACGAGGGTGTCGGGCATGCCGGTGACGGCGTGGGCGGCCTGCCGGGCGGCCTCCAGGAGCACCATGCCGGGGACGTGGTCCACGGGGTGGTCGAAGAAGATCGGGTGGTTGCAGTCGACGCGCAGCTCCCACCGGTTGCCGGCGCCGTCCGGGAGCTCGGACAGGACCACGTGCTGCGGGTCGGTGCGCCCGACCAGGGCCGGGTCGATCGGCAGCCCGGGCAGGCGGTCGCAGCGGGTGGGCCGCTCGCCGCGCAGGCGCCGGTAGACGTTCGGCCGTATGCAGCTCATGGTCGCTCCGGCGGTGGCCAGGGCCACGCCGTCGACCATCGCGGTCACCTCGTAACGCATGCCGGCGAAGCTCTTGCCCCGCCGCACGATGTCGTGGCACACCGCGTGCAGTTCGACCTCGGTCGGGACGGGCGTGGCGACGAACAGGGGCGCCGTGGCCGCGAAGAACATCGACCCCATGAGGAACTGGTTGCCGAACTCGACCCCGAACTCGGCGTGCGCGAGCAGGGCCCCCGTCTGGCGAACCGATTCGGCAAGGAGCATCGGGTCCTGGTAGCCGCCCGACTGGGCGAAGAGCGCGTGCCCGCGCGGCCACTGGGATCCCACCACGAAGGCATGGTGCGCGTCCGCCGGCCGCCAGCCGGTGAGCAGGACTTCGGAGACGGCGGCCCGGTGCACGTACTGGCGCGGGACGGTGGTGGTGAACGCAGTGAGCGCGGAGTCGAGCATCGCGGTCATGGCTGGCACTCCTGTCGGTAGTCGGGCAGGAGGGAGCTGACGTGTGGCAACAGCCCCCGGTCCACACTCCCAACAAAATACAGACAGGTCTGTAGGGGAAATCAAGTAAAAAGTTGGAGCCGGGCGCGTCGCAGAGCGGAAGGCCGGAGTCCGGAGAGAGCGGAAGGCGGGAATCCGCTCCTCTCGCACGCCCTGTGCGAGGAGGCCATCACGCAACGAGATCGAATAACAAACAATTTTGACTGTTCTTGGCCAACATACAGCAGCGGAGACCCCGCGTCGCGAACGCGTGACAAATCATCACTTTCCTACGATCGTACGAGGTCAGACGTCGCAAATCGAGCTGGAGCAGGCCATCCCGGCCACATTGACAATCAGACAAGTCTGTTTGGTATGTTCCCGGAGCACCTGAACTTCGACACGAGCATTTGCAGTCGGCCGACACCGGCACGCTCAAGGAGGACCAGTTGAACCAGCAGGTAGCCGACCTGTCCGACTCCCTCACCGTGCGGCACCACACCGTGCCCCAGCACGCCCACCCGGCCGCGCCGCGGCTGCACGTCCCGGTCGAGCACCCCGCCCTGCGCATCCTGGTCGTCGAGAACGAGGAGCGCTCCGCGAAGGCCCTGGTGCAGGACCTGATCCGGCGCGGGTACCGCGCCGACAGCGTGAACACCGGGAGCCAGGCCCTGCGCGTGCACCGCCAGGCCGACCTGATCCTGCTCGACCTCGACCTCACCGACCTCGACGGTCTGGAGGTCTGCCGCAGCATCCGCGCGATGAGCGACACGCCGATCATCGCCGTCACGGAGCGCGGCAGCGAGCTCGACCGGGTCCTCGGGCTGCAGGCGGGCTCGGACGACTACATGGTCAAGCCCTACGGATTCCACGAACTGCTCGCCCGCATAGGGGCGGTGATGCGTCGGGTACGGCCGTCCCCGACGGCCCGCACGATCGAGCACGGCCCCCTGCGCATCGACGCCGATGTCCGCAAGGTCACCCTGCACGGCCGCCCCGTCAGCCTCACGCGCAAGGAGTTCGACCTGCTGCACGCCCTCGCGATCCAGCCAGGCGCTGTGGTCTCCCGGCGGCAGCTCATGACCCAGGTCTGGGATGATGCCTGGTCACACAAGGGACGTACCATCGACACCCACGTCAGCAGCGTGCGCGGCAAGCTCGGATCCAGCCATTGGATCGTTACGGTCCGCGGTGTCGGTTTCCGTCTCGGCGGACCGTGACCGGGTGCCGTACCCACGCCCTGGTGCCGGCGGCGAGAGCCGTCGGCACCAGGGCGTTCGCCGGAACTGTGCGAGGTGTCCGGCTTTCCTCTCGCGCACCACTGGTGAGTCCCGCACATCCAAGTAGAATGCAGACTTGTCTGTATCGATAATTGGCTAGTGGCGAGGACCGGGCATGGCGAAGCAGGAACGCGGAACGCGATCGAGGCAAGCGATCCTGGCGGCCGCCGCCGAGGTGTTCGACCTGCGCGGATACGACGCCGCGAGTACGAACGAGATCCTGGCGCGCAGCGGACTGACCCGTGGCGCCCTGTACCACCACTTCCGCTCCAAGGAGTCGATCGCGGCGGCGCTGTTCGACGCGCACAGCGGGGCCCTCGCCGCCCCCGAGCGGTCCACCAAACTCCAGTCGATCATCGACCTGACCTTCGCCTTCGCGGCTCAGCTCCAGCATGATCCGGTGCTGCGGGCCAGCGTGCGCCTGGCGGTGGAGAAGACGTCGTTCCCGCGCCCGGCCAACACCCCGTACGAGCAGTCGACGGCGGTCATCCACGACCTGCTCGACCAGGCCCGGCAACAGGGCGAGACCCTGCCCGGCGTGGACCTGGCCGACGCCACGACCGTCATCATCGGCGCGTTCACCGGCCTGCAGGCGATGTCGCTCGTCTACACGGAGCGGGAGGACCTGCCCCAGCGCCTCGGCGCGATGTGGCGTTTCCTGCTCCCGGGCCTGGTCACGCCCGGCCTGATCGGCACCCTGCGCGTCACCCCGCCACCCGCGGCCGTCGTCGCCGACGACCGGGCCCGGGCCGAGGCGGCCGCCTCGTAGGACGCGTCGGGTCCGTACCCGGTCGGCGGCGGGCCGACGGGGCGGTGCTACTGGCCCGGCGCGCCCGCGACGGCGGCCGGCGAGAGTTCCGCCTCGCGGTCGGTGTCGCCCTGCGGGGCCTGCGCGAAGAGCGGCAGCAGCGTGTCCCATATCCGCTCGGCGCGCTCCTCGCCCCACCAGAGCTTGTCGGCGTAGCCGAGGGACTCCAGGCCCGCGGTGACCACGACCGCCAGGTCGGCGAGACCCGACCGGTCGGGGCTCGCGGGCGCCTGCGTCATCATCTCGGCGCGCACCCGGTCCAGCACTTCTTCCCGCAGCCGCGGCGGATCCTCGGTGCCGTCGGGCGCCAACCGCAGCCCCGCACGCACCAGTTGATCGTCCGTCAGGGCCTTGCCGAGGGCGATGCTGAAGCGCGCCGGGGCCTCCACGCCGCGCTGGGCGAAACTCTCGTCGGCCAGTGCGAGGACACGCTCCCGGGCCTGCGCGTGGACCTCCCCCACCAACTCCGCGATGGAGCGGAAATGGTGGTAGAGCGCGCCGCGGGTCACGCCTGCGGTGTTGCAAATGTTGACCAGTCCCGCGTCGGCGAGCCGGCGGGTCGCGATGAGTTCCACGGTGGCGCGCACGAGCGCCTGACGGGAAGTTTGCGACCGCTTCTGCATCGCGTATGCCCCTTGCCTGATACGACAGCCCTCAGAACAGCGGTGAGCAGACGCAGACGGGCGCCTCCTCCCGCGGCAACCATACAACCATGCCTGTTTCTTTGGGCACCCGCTGACAGCCTCAAGTAGCAGATTCTCCAGAGATGGCCGGTTACCGCTGGTGAGCGCCCTGTACAGGGAAGGTCCGCCCACCCGACCGGCTCGACCGACAAACAGGTCTGTTTGTTTTTTTCGAGGAACACGCGCGTGCCCCACGGGCACGCGCGTGTTCCTCGGGGTGGTCTCAGTCGCGGCCCTGCGCGGGCAGGGCGCAGGCGGGCTCGGTGGCCGGCACAGGACGCCGCCCGGCCGCGGCGCGGACGCCGGTGAGCTGCAGGACCAGGGCGACGAAGGCCGCCCCGGCCGCGCACAGCGGGAGCGTGGCGCCGCCGAGTCCGGTGGAGAAGGCGAGACCGCCGAGACCCGAGCCGACCGCGTTGCCGAGATAGAGCGCGGACTCGTTCAGGGCGACGGCGACCGGGCCGCCGCGGGCGAGGAGCAGATCGTTCTGACACGGGATCCTGCCCGGCGTCCCCGACCAGGACCTGAGCTGGCCCGGCTGCCTGGATCGCCTCGCCGCCTCCGGCAGCCGGGTGAGCCGGCGCCAGTTCGGACTCCTCGCCCAGGACAACCGGTTCGGCAGCGAACGCGTGTGGCACCTGGCCGGCCTGCCGTACGACCCGGACCCCCTGCACCACATCGAGGCCTGGGCCCCGTGGTACCGCGCCCATGTCCGCACGACCGCGCCCACCGGACACTAGAGTCGGGTCCACGCACGACACACGGGGGCAGTGATGACAGGTCAGTGGGAGACACTCGGCGAGGCCGGCGGCATCGAGGCGTACGTGCACCGCCCGGCGGGTGAGGTGCGAGGCGCCGTGGTGGTCTGCTCCGAGCTGTACGGAGTCAACGCCTACGTCCGCGAGACCTGCGCGCAGCTCGCCGCGGCCGGCTACGCCGCGCTGGCGCCCGACTACTACTGGCGCAACGCCCGCCGCACCGCGCTCGGTTACTCCGCCGAGGAGCGCGAGGACGGTCTGGTGCTGATGCGCGCGCTGGACCGGGACGAGCTGGTGGCCGACGCCGCTGCGGCGCTGGCGGCGGCGCGCGCCGAGGCCAGGGGGCGGGGCGTGGCGTTCCTCGGCCTGAGCATGGGCGGTCACATCGCGATGCGGGCGGCGACCGAGCTGAGCTTCGAGCTGGCCGCGGTCTTCTACCCCGGCTGGCTGCTGAACAGCGGCTTCCCGCTGGTGGGGCCGGTGCCCCCACTGGAGACCAGCGAACGCGTCGCCGCGGGCGGCGCCTTCGTGCTGGGCTTCCGCGGCGAACTGGACCACATCATCCCGGCCGAGGAATGGCAGCAGGCCGAGCAGCGGCTCACCAAGGCCGAGGTGCCGCACGAACTGGTCACCTACCCGGGCGCCCGCCACGGCTTCGCCTGCGCCGACCGCCCCGAGGACTACGACCCGCAGGCCGGCGCCGACGCCTGGCGGAAGGTGTACGCCGCCTTGGCCTCACACCTGTGAACGCGCGCCCTCCCCGCTCGTTCGATGCGCTCGGGGGCGCCCGGACGGTGCTGAACGCCGTACCTGGACGGACGTGTGCGCCGCGACCGGGTGTGACCGGTGGTCCCGCGCCCGGGGCGGTTCAGCGGACCCAGGTGCTGGTGAGGTCCTGGACGGCCGAGCCGTCGAGGTCCGCGAGTGTGGTGGCGACGAAGTCGCGGGCCCATGCCGAGGTCTGGATCCGGAAGGCCGGGCGGTCGGCGGTCAGGGCGTCGATGATCGGGGCGGCGGCCTCGGCCGGGGACTGGGCGGAGCCGAAGGACTGCTGGGTGCGGGCGATGTACGCCTCAAGGGCCGGGGCGTAGGGCCCGGCCGCGGCGAGCAGGGCGGGCACGTCCAGGCCGAGGTTGGCGACGAACTCGCTCGCCACGGCGCCCGGTTCGACCACGGTGACGTCGACGCCCACGGTGGCGGCGACGGGGGCGAGGGACTCCATGAAGCCCTCGACGGCGAACTTGGCCGCGCAGTAGGCCTCGTTGAAGGGCTGACCGAGGACGCCGCCGACGCTCGTGACGGTGATCACGCGGCCCCGGGCGGCGCGCAGGTGCGGCAGGGCGGCGCGCGTGGTGGCCACCACGCCGAAGAAGTTGACCTCCATGGCGGCGCGGACGTCGTCGAGGCCCATCTGCTCGATGGTGCCGACCTGGGCGGCGCCGGCGTTGTTGACGAGTGCGTCGAGGCGGCCGTGCTCGGCGATCACCTCTTCCAGGCAGGCGTCGATGCTCTCGGGGTCGACCACGTCGAGGCGCTTGACCTGGATCAGGTCGGCGACGCCGTTCTCGGCGGCGGCCTTGAGCAGGGCCTGGGCCTTGCCGGTGTCGCGCATGGTCGCGATGGTCGTCCAGCCCGACCGGGCGGCCCCGAGGGCGGCGGCCAGGCCGATGCCGGAGGACGTGCCGGTGATCAGAACCGTCTTCGGGGAGGTCATCAAGGTCTCCTTGCCCGTCGGTGGGACGCGCTGTCGGCGATAACCGGGGAGTTCCCCGGTTAACTGCAACGCTAACCGGGGAACTCCCCGGTTGTCCAGCTAGACTGGCCGCCAGACGAAGGGAGCAGCCTTGACCACCCAGCCGAGCCCGCTGCGCGCCGATGCCCGCCGCAACCGCGAGCGCATCCTCGAAGCGGCCGTGCGCGCCTTCTCCGAGAAGGGCGCGGACGTTCCGATCGACACGATCGCCAAGGCCGCGGGCGTCGGCTCGGCCACGCTCTACCGCCACTTCCCCACGCGCGAGGCACTGGTCGAGGCGGCCTACCGCAACGAGCTGGCCCGGGTCTGCGACAGCGCCGCCGAACTGCTCGCCGACTACCCGCCGGACCGGGCGATGCGCCTGTGGATGGACAGGTTCATCGACTACCTGGCCGCCAAGCAGGGCATGGCGGAAGCCCTGCGGGCCGCGGTCGCCTCCGGCGCGGACCCCTTCGCCGAGAGCCTCGACAAGCTCAGCACCGCGATCGGCACCCTGCTGTACGCCGGCACGGAAGCCGGGCTCCTGCGCTCGGACGTCGAGCCCATCGACGTCGGCCTCAGCCTCAGCGGTGTCGCGCTGATCGCCAGCACCCCGGCCCAACGCGACCGGGCCGGCCGCCTCCTCGACCTGCTCCTCGACGGGCTCCGCTACGGAGCGGGCTGACAAGACGTGTGCGCCGGGCGCGGGACCGCCGGGCGAGCGCACGGGCCGCGTCGAGGAACGGTTCGCTCCGGCGTCGGAGAGGTCCGGGTGCGTCAGCAACCGCTCGGCCTGCCCGCCTGCCGTCAGGGGGGACCGGAGGTTCTCGCCGAACCTCCGGCTGGAATCGTCGGACGCCTCCGTCCGACGTCCAAGTGACCGGATTCGCACCTCAGTTCAGACGAAGCTTGCCCATTGAGTGGGGCTATGTGATCAAATCTACCGATGCGTACCCCCCACACACCGACGCATCACCCTGCCCAGTCCGACGGGCCTCGCACCGAACGGGTTCCGCAGGGCCGTAATCCATACGACGAACTGGCGGCACTCGCGGACCATCCGCTGGACGACCTCCTCACCGAGGACCACGCGCCGGCGCCGCGGGACGAGGACCCCGAGGAGCCCTGGGCCCCGCCCAACCACCGGCGCGGCAGCCGCCGCCGCAATCGCGCCACCGGGCTGCCCACCATGGTCAGACTGCTCGCCTGGACACTCACACTCGCCTGCCTGGTCACCCTCGCCGACCGCTGGGCGTTGCTCTACGCCGAGCACAAGGCCTCCGAACGGCTCAAGGACGAACTGCATCTCGCCGCCGCCCCCGAGGTACAGATCGGCGGGTTTCCCTTCCTGACGCAGCTGGCCCGGCAGCGGCTGGACTCGGTCCGGGTCACCGTCGCGGACATCCCGGCCCAGCGGGTCACCCTCACCCAGGTCACCGCCACCGCGGAGGACATACGTATCGACGGCGACGGCCCCACCGCGGTGCGCGGTGCGCTCGTTCGGCAGATGCGCGGCCGGGTCCTGCTGTCCTTCGGCGACATGAACCGCGAACTCGGTGCCTCGCAGGTGGCCTTCACCGCCCGTGGCCCCGGCCTCGTCCGGGCCCACGGCGCACTCCGCATCGCCGGCCGCGAACTGCGCGTACAGGCCGACGCCCGCATCCGGCGCGACGGGGAGCGCGGCATCGCCACGTCCGTGGACGGCATGCAGGTCGGCATCGGCGACCTCGCGACGTACCGGCCGGGCACCGGGCCCGCCGAGGGCCTCCATCTCACCGATGCCTCGGCGCGCCGGCTCACCCGAGAGGCGGAGAAGATCAAGGCCATGCTGTCCGTGCCGGAGATCGTGCACCGCCTGGGCGTCCCCGACGGCGCGGTGCGCGCCGCGCTGCACGACGAGGACAAGCTGCATCAACTCACCGGCGCGCCGCGTTTCCTGCACGATCTGACGCGCGTGAACCTCGTGGACACGGCGCTCGCCCACCCCGCGCTCCTGCAGCGGCTCGGCCTCGACCTGTCCCTGCTGACCGCACTGACCAAGCTCACCCGCCCCGAGATCGCCGACCGCTTCTCCTTCGCCTTCCGGCTCCCGGAACCGCCCTCGGGCGCCCTGCGCCTGCGCGACGTGACGGTGGACAAGGACGGGATCCGGGCCGATGTGTCGGGGACGGGTCTGCTGCTGGGCCGGTGAGCCCGCCCCTGTTGCCGGACCCCCGTCGCGGCGGCCGTGCCGGGACCGCACACGTCCCCGCCGGTGGGCGGCGGCGGGGATCCGCGCACAGGTCTGTCCTGTGGCACGGGACCACACCACCGCCGGGCCTGACTCCGCCCTGCAAAACCCCGTGCCACCGGCGCCACTGCGCGGGCGGTCAGTGCCCGTCGTCCGGCGGCAGTCTGGGCACGTTGGCGCGGAAGAGGCTGACCAGCAGCCCGTACGGTTCGCCGTGTGCGGGGTCCGTCGGGTGAGGCTCGGCGGTCAGGGCCCGCAGCCGGGCCTCCAGCGCCTGCGCCTCGGCAGGGGTGAGCCAGAGATGGCGCAGCGCGGTGTGGGATGACTGGCCGGGCTCGTCCGGCAGCATCTCGTCAAGTGCGGTGTTGATCAGGAACTCCCGGCCGACCGCCGCGTCCTGGTGGAGTCTGAAGGTGGGGCTGACCAGCGCGAAGTACTGCTCGGTGCCGCCGCGCACCTGGCGGGTCTCGGCCAGTCGGACCAGTCCGGCCTCGCGCAGCACGCGGACGTGGTAGCCGATGGTGCCTTTGCTCATCCCCAGGGCCTGGGCGAGATGGCGCAGCGTCGCGGGGCGTTGGCGCAGCGCGTTGACCATACGGTGGCGCACGGGGTGTCCGAGGGCCTTGAACTGCTCGGCCGCGCGCAGTACGAGCGCGTCCTGCTCGTCGCGGGGTTGCTGGTCGTGATCGGCGTCGTTCCCACACGCGGGTGGCTGTTCTGCTGCCATGACGAAAGTGTCGGGGAACTTCAACACTTTTGACAACTCGGTCGCGTCCGCGTCAGAATCCCTGCGTCGAGAAAGTGGCGAGAATTGTCGTCGCTTTCACTCACCCGGAAGACCTCAAGGAGCCCGATGCCCCTCGCCACGGCCCGTGTCGCCACCGCTCGTCCCGCCCGCTACCTCAAGCAGCTCGTTGCGCACATGAGCCACAAGGCCACCACCTCCCTCGCCCCCGACGGCCGCGGCACGATCACGGTCGCTGCCGGGACCTGCCGCCTCGCGCCCGCCCTGAACCAGCTGGAGCTGACTGCCACCGCGTCCGACGCCGAGTCGCTGGCCCGGGTCCAGGACGTGATCACCCGTCACCTGCTGCGCTTCGCCACCCACGAGGAACTCGCCGTGGAGTGGACCGCCCCGATCGACGGCGGCGAGCTGGAGCCCGTCGCCCCCGTCGTCAGCGAGTACCTGCTCAGCCACCACACGCCTGCCGACGACGTCCTCAGGGAGCTGACCGTCGCCACCCACGAGGCCGCCGTCGACGCCGCGCCCATGCAGGTCTCCTCCGACGAGGGCACGCTGCTCACCATGCTGACCCGGCTGACCGGCGCGCGCTTCGCGGTCGAGGTCGGCGTCTTCACCGGCTACTCGACCCTCTGCATCGCCCGCGGTCTGGCCGACGGCGGACGGCTGCTCGCCTGCGACATCAGTGCGGAGTGGGCTGCGATCGGCCGGCCGCACTGGGAGCGCGCGGGCGTCGCCGACCGGATCGACCTGCGCCTCGCCCCCGCGCTGGAAACGCTGCGCTCGCTCGACGCCGAGCCCGTCATCGACATCGCGTTCATCGACGCCGACAAGGTCAACTACCCCGCGTACTACGAGGAGATCGTGCGGCGGCTGCGTCCCGGCGGACTGGTGGTACTGGACAACGTCTTCCTCGGCGGCCGCGTCTTCGACCCCGCCTACCAGGAAGAGCACCACCAGGCGATGCGGCGGTTGAACGACCTGATCACGGCCGACGAACGGGTGGATTCGGTGATGCTGCCGGTACGCGACGGCATCACCCTCGCCCGGCGTCGCTGACGCACTCACAAGCCACGGAGCCGGGGGGCGTGATCCTCGTGGAACTCGCTCGCCGCCGGCTGGAACGACCCCCGCAGGCGGGCAGCCGGACCGATCGACCCGGCCGTGCCGTCAGCCCATCACCACGATCCGGAGTGCGCAAGCGCCCCGCCCCCCGGCGGACGAAACGCCGTCGTGGTTCTTCACGGCGCACCCGAGAAGCGCGAACATGCTGCACCATGGAAATTCTGCTCGTGGTGAGCGCGTTCAACAGCCTCTCCCAGCGGGTGTACGCGGAACTCTCGGACCAGGGCCACCGGGTGGACATCGTCCTCGCCACGCAGGGCGACGACCCGGTCCGCGCCGCCGTACGCGAACGGCGTCCGGAGCTGATCATCGCCCCGATGCTGAGGACGGCTCTGCCCGAGGACGTGTGGCGGGAGCACACCTGCCTCGTCGTGCATCCCGGGCCGCCCGGCGACCGTGGTCCCTCCTCGCTCGACTGGGCGATCGCCGAGCGGGCCCCGCGGTGGGGTGTCACGGTGCTCCAGGCCGAGGCGGCCATGGACGCCGGGGACATCTGGGCGGCGGAGCCGTTCACCGTGGCGCCCGTCGGCAAGAGCGACCTGTACCGGAACGAGGTCTCCGACGCCGCCCTGTCCGCCGTCCTGCTGGCCGTGCGCCGCTACGCCGCCGGCGGGTACGAGCCCCGCCCGCAGACCGACGGCTCCGACACCCCCCTGCACATCGTCCGGCGCGGCTTCTTCCGGCAGGAGCGGCGCCGCATCGACTGGTCGGACGACAGCACCGAGGCCGTGCTCCGCAAGCTGCGCGGCGCCGACTCGCAGCCGGGTGTCCTGGACGAACTCCTGGGCCGCGAGGTGTTCCTGCACGGCGGTCACGCCGAGGACCGGCTGCGCGGCCGCCCCGGCGAGCTCCTCGCGACCCGGGCGGGCGCCGTCTGCCGCGCCACCCGCGACGGTGCCGTGTGGATCCCGGAGCTGCGCCCGCGCAAGGGCTCCGGCGACCCGGCACCCTTCCGGCGCCCCGCCGCCTCCGTCCTGGCCTCCTTCGCCGGGCCGCACGAGCTCGACCTCGCCGAGGACACCGTCCCGTTCGAACTGCCCGCGCACCGCCGCACCTGGACCGACATCCGATACCGGCAGCGCGGCGAAGTCGGCTTCCTGAGCTTCTCCTTCCCGGGCGGCGCGATGAGCACAGACCAGTGCCGCAGGCTCCTCACCGCATACGAACAGGCACTGGCCCGCCCCACCTCCGTGCTGGTGCTCGGCTCCGACCGTGACTTCTTCTCCAACGGCATCCACCTGAACGTCATCGAGGCGGCCGCCGACCCCGCCGAGGAGTCCTGGCGGAACATCAACGCCATGGACGACCTCGTCGAGGCGGTGCTGCGCACCACCGACCGGCTGGTGGTCGCCGCGCTCGCCGGCAACGCCGCCGCCGGCGGCGCCATGCTCGCGCTCGCCGCCGACCAGGTGTGGTGCCGTACCGGCGCCGTGCTCAATCCGCACTACCGGCGGATGGGCCTGTACGGCTCCGAGTTCTGGACGTACACGCTCCCGCGCCGCGTCGGAGCCGACACGGCCCGCCGGCTCATGCGGGAGGCCCTGCCCCTGAGCGCCGCGTCGGCCGCACGGCTCGCCCTGGTGGACCGGCTCCTGACCACCGCGCCGGGCGAGTTCGCGACCGAGGCCGAGCGGCTGGCCACCGCTCTCGCCGCCGCACCGGACCTAGGGCACCGCATCGCCGCCAAGGCCGCGGCACGCCGCACGGACGAGGAGGTACAGCCGCTCGCGGCCTACCGGCGTGACGAACTCGCCCGCGTGCACGCCGCCTTCTTCGACCCCGCGGCCCCGTACCACGCCCTGCGCTCGGCCTTCGTACGCAAGGAGCCCGCCGCTTCCGCCCGCCCCCTGGCAACGCCGGCGGGCGCCGTCCGGTGAACTCCCGGAACGACCGGCCGCCGTCACGGTGTGCGGGGCAGGCGGCTCGACGCCTCGCGGTTCCGCGGCAGCGGCGCGGGCGAGCGCCGGATGACCGACCCGGATTACCGATGCGGCCGTCGCCTTCGGCAGGATGGGCGCATGACCGAGATCCGCACCCCCCGTCTCCTCCTCCGCAGCTGGCACGACGACGACCTCGTGCCGATGGCGGACATCAACGCGGACCCCCGCGTCATGCGCTGGATCGACGACGGCTCGGTGCGCGGCCTGGACGACACGGCCGAGGACATCGAGCGGTGGGAGGAGGAGTGGGACGAGGAGGGCTTCGGACTCTTCGCCGTCGAACTGCTGGCCTCCGGCGAGCTGATCGGCTTCACGGGACTGACCGTGCCCGAGTTCCTGCCGGAGGTGATGCCCGCCGTGGCGATCAGCTGGCGGCTCGGCTCACAGTTCTGGGGCCAGGGATACGCGTCCGAAGCCGCCCACGCCACGCTGGAGTTCGCTCTCCAGGACCGCGGCCTGGACCGCGTCATCAGCATCAACCGGGTGGGTGACAACGCCTCCGAGAACGTCATCCGCAAGCTCGGCATGGTGCCCGAGCGGGAGACGGCACACCCGGTGTACGGCTACCCGCTGCGGGTTCACGCCATCGATCTCACCGAGTTCCAGGCATGAACCCGCCCTCCCGCCAAGGCCGGTGAAGTTCACGTCGGTCCGGACGCGAGCGGGAGGTGGGCGTGTGTGGCCTCGGGCCCGAGGTTGTTCGACGATGGTGGACGTCCGGAACCGGCGCCGCTGGTGGGCAGCCGGACGGAGAGCTGGGCCGGTCGGGTCCCGAACAGGGCGTGCCGGACAGCAGCACGCCGAACAGGGCAGCGGCCGGGGCCGCCGGGGATCATGAGGGCGGCTGGCAGGCTTGGTACCAACTAGGTACCATCAGAGAATGCCATCACTGAACGTGTCCTTCTCCGACGAGGAACTGGAAGGCGTCCGCGCCGCCGCCACCGCGGAGGGCAAGAGCCTGAAGCAGTACCTGCACGATCTCGGCGTACGCGAGATGCATCGCAAGCGATTCGTCGCCGGCGCCGCCGCCTGGGCCGACAGGCTGCGCGACGAGTTCGACGAGGCGTTCCCCGACGAGGTTCCCCCCTCCCTGCGTGGCGGCGGAGCTGCGGCTGCCTGATGGTTCTGTACATCGATGTCTCCTGGCTGCTCGACGTCCAGGAGGCGGCCCTCGGGCACGAGGACGTGACGGTGACCGACTACTCGGCGCTGGTGGCGGCCGTCGCGCGGCACAAGACCAAGATGCCGACGCTTGAGACGTCCGATCCGGACACCGCCTGGCGGGCGGCCGCGCTTTTGCACACGATCGTGCGCCTTGAACCGCTTCCGCACCGTAATAGCCTCTTCGCCGCTTTCGTGGCCGCGCAGTACATGGACCAGTCCGGCGAGGGCATCGACCCGCCCTACGGCGCCCTGTCCGATCTGGTCCGCAAGATCCGGGACACCCGCCTGAGTGTCTACGCCGTCGCCGACGCCTTGCGCTCCTGGAAGATCTGAGGCACGCGTTCACCCGCAACGTCGCGCAGCGTCAGGGTCGGCATGCGCCGGCTGACTCCGTCGATCTCACGCTGGAGTTCGTTACCGGTTCCAGGGCCGTCCAGCCATGGCCGCCGCCGTAGCCGCACCGCCGATCAGCGCCAGGTCAGCGCCGCGTCAGCCGGGCCTGGCATCGTCGTACTCGTGAACGGCACCGCGGGACACCGCGGGGGCCGGGAGCGAGGAGAGGTGCCCGGAGCGGCTTATCGGGGACCAGGGCGGCAGCCCGAAGTCGGACCCTCGTGGTCCACGCAGGTTCAAATCCTGCCCTCTCCGCCACACACCGCGGGTGGGTTCACAAGGGGTTCAGCGGGGTGATGCCCGTGCCCTTGTACAGATCGGGGTGCAGGGACAGGACCGTGACCGGGGCACCGGCCTTGACCGCGTGCCAGGCGATCGCGGCCGCGTGGGCCACCGGCCAGTCCGCGTTCTTCCAGTCCATCGCCTCCGCCGCGTGTGCCGCGGTGAACGGGGTGTGCTCCGCGAAACGCAGGGATGCCGCGTGTCTGCCCGCGCCCCGGACCTGGCGTTCGGCGGCCAGGACGGACAGCGACGGGACGATGACGCGGCCGGTGCCGCGTGAGGCCTCGATGTAGAGGCCGGTGAAGAAGGGATCCGCGCGGTACAGGGCGGCGAGTGCGGTGTGGTCCAGGACGGCCGTCAGGTTCACGCGGCGGTGCCGCCCTGATGGGCGCGGATCTTCGCCCAGGCGTCCTGTCCGGCCCGCTGGACCTGCTCGGTGTACTCGACGCCGAGCTCACGGGCGGCCTCGACGGCCCGCTGCTCCCGTTCGGCCACCGTGAGCTCCCGGGTGGCCAGCTCTTCCAGCAGCTCGGTGATCGTGGTGCCGCGTTCCGCAGCGAGGATGCGCAGGCGGTCGCGGACTTCCTCGCTGGTCTTGATGCTCGTCGGCTTGCCCATGGCACCGATTCTACCGCCGGTAGAACCTGAGGGGCGGGGCCGGGCTCAGTTCTTCAGCCGGTGCGGATGCGCCGGGTACACACCGAGGATCCGCACCTCGGAGGAGAAGAAGCGCAGTTCGTGCAGGGCGAGGGCGACCCGTTCCTCGTCCGGGTGTCCCTCGATCTCGGCGTAGAAGCGGCTGGCGCCCAGCCCCGCGCCCATCTGGTAGCTCTCGATCTTGGTGAGGTTCACGCCACCGCTCGCGAAACCCCCGAGCGCCTTGTACAGCGCGCTGGGGATGTTGCGCACACAGAAGAACAGGCTCGTCATCGTCGGCTCCCCCGGGTACGGAGCCGGCGAGGCGTCCCGGGACAGGACGACGAACCGCGTGGTGTTGTCCGGGTCGTCCTCGACGCCGGAGCGCAGCACGTCCAAGCCGTGGAGCGCGGCCGCGGCGGGCGGGGCGAGCGCCGCGTGCCGCGAATCGCCCAGCTCTGCCACCTCACGCGCCGCTCCGGCCGTGTCGTCGCTGACGAGGGTGCGCCAGCCGCCCTCCCGCAGCACCTTGCGGCACTGTCCGAGCGCGTGCACGTGGCTGCGTACGCACTCGACGTCGGCCGCCGTCGCGCCGGGCACCCCCATCAGGTCGAAGCGGATGGCGAGGAAGTACTCGGCGACGATGAACAGGCCCGACTCCGGCAGCAGATGGTGCACGTCGGCGACGCGGCCCGCCGCGGAGTTGTCCACCGGGATCACGGCGACGTCGGCCGCGCCCAGCGTCACGGCGTCCAGGGCCTGCTCGAAGCCGGTGCAGGGCAGTTCGCCGCTCTCGGGGTACAGTGCGCGCGCGGCGGTGGCCGAGTTGGATCCGGGTTCACCCTGATATGCGACGGTCGTCACCGTGTTCAGCCTTCCTGAGGGACATCCTGGTGGGCGGCAGGAGCTCCGTCCCGTACCGCGCCTGATGCAGTATCGGTGTACGGGCTCCGATCAGTCGCACCAGGTGGGTCCGGGCGCTGTCTCAGGAAGTGGTCGTCTCGGTGAGCTCGGCGTCAGGGCGCGGATGTCGCTATGACCACGGAGCCGGAGCCGCACTGGGATCTCGGGGTCTTCGCGCCCGGCTTCTTCGGGGCGATGGTGCGCGGGTCGACCGCCTCCCCCGGGGCTCCCTCGCGGTACAGGCCCTCGGGCAGGCTGTCACGGTCATGGGGCAGCAGGAAGAACACCCGGCGCTTGTACAGGCCGCTGTCGGGGTCCGGGGAGGCGCCCTCGTCCAGCAGCGCGTACCCCACCATGCGCCCGTCGCGTGCGTACGGCGGCTTGGTGTTGCGTCGCCTGGTCTTGTCGAGCGCCTGACGGACGTAGTCGAGCCGTTCGAGGTTCTCCAGCCACACCACCTCGGCCTCGTGGATGAGGTCGCTCTCGGTCAACAGCGAACTCATGGCTGCAGCCTCTCCTTCATGGGCGTGCTCCCCCGGCCATCGGACATGGCCGGGCGTCTGTACCCGGGGCCCGTCCACCATCGTAAAGCGCACGACGACCACGGTGTAGGGCGTGTGGTGGCGAGAGCCGAGGGAAGTCGGCCCTCATGGGTGCTCCAGCAGGGCGATGCCCGGATAGTACTTCCGGCCGTTCGACTTGATCATGTCGGTCGGTGACGCCACGCCCACCTCCTGGCGGACACGGTTGGCGAAGGCACGGGGCGTGGCGGGCCGGATGCCCTCCCCGGCGTTGCACCACGAGCTGTACTCCGAGTACAGCAGCCCCTGTTCCACCCTCAGGTCCTTGCCGCAATCGCCGTCGCGCGTGCAGCACTCGGCCAGGAAACGGCCGATGTGGTCCTCGGTGGTGGCATACGCCGTCGTGGCGAAACGGACCCGGTCGGGGCCCTCCAGCGGGTCCCTGGTGAGCAGATAGCGCTGCGCGCCCCGGATGAGCCACTGCAGGATCCCCGGGCCCTCGTCGCGGACGAGTTCGAAGGCGAGGTTGTCGATCCTGCGGTGCGCCGGGACGGTCCGGGTGAAGGGCAGCAGGCGGATGCGCCGCCAGAACGCGAAGCCGCCCGTGGAGACTTCGGGACGGTGGTTGCCCAGCAGCCACAGGTGGTGGGTCGGGGTGAACGAGAAGTAGTCCTGCCGCATGCGGCGCGCCTTGATCTTGTCACCGCCCGTCAGGAGCCGGACGCGGGCTTCGTCGAACTTGTCGTTCGGCTTCAGCTCGCTGCACACGACCAGGCGGCGGCCGTGCAGTTCGGTCAGCTCGGTGGAGTGCTCGGAAAACGCACCACGGTCCATCAGAAAGCCCGGCGGGGCAGCGTCCGCGTAGTCGCCGAGGATCTGGATCATGATGTCGAGCAGCACGGACTTGCCGTTCTTGCCCTCACCGTGCAGGAAGGGCAGAACCTGCGCTCCCACGTCACCGGTGATGGAGTACCCGAGCAGCAGATGCAGGAAGTCGATCATCTCCCGGCCCTCGTCGTCGTCACCGAAGGTGTCGGCGAGGAACCGGTGCCAGCGAGGGGTCTCCATCTCCTGGGGGGCGACGCTGGTGGCACGGGAATGGAAGTCACGTGTGGGGTCGGCTTTGCGTAGGCGCCCGCTGTGCAGGTCGACCACCCCGACGGGCGTGCACAGGGCGTAGGGGTCCCCGTCCAGCTGGTCGGGGTCGACGGAGATGTCCGGTGAGGCCTTCGCCTGGGTCAGCAGTGCCTTCAGACCTGTGGTGGACAGCGTACGGCGCTTGTGCTGCGCGAGTTCCCGGTCGCTGAAGACCCCACGCGGGTCGGTGCCGGGCATGTCCTCTGCCATCTCCCCCGCGGCCCACAGCGCGGCCTTCTCCCCTCCCCCGCGCTTCCACCGGTAACCGTCCCAGGCGAACCAGCCCAGGCCCTCCACATGGCGGAACTGGTCGCAGTGCTGCTGCACGAAGAGGCGGGCGTTCCCACGGTCCGAGAGGGACGGGGGCATCAGCGGTGCCGGGTCGGCGCCCCCGTGCCCCGGGGACGGCACGGAGACGTTCGCGTATCCCTGTGCGGGCAGCCGGGCGTGACCGGCGACCGGGTCCGCCGCCTGCAGGTCGAGCATCTGCTGAGCGGCGGCCTGCGGGTCGAAACGCGGCGAGCCATCGGCGCTGCTGCTCATGGACGTCCTTTGAGGTGGAGAGGGCGGACGGACCCTACGGCAAGGGCGTCGTCGACGATCTTTTCATTGCGGGACTGCTGCCAGGGGCGGGCGTACTGGGCGACACGGAGGAGCCGGTCACGAATGGCGGCGTGCTCCAGATGGCCCGCTCCGACCAGTCCGCCGGCGGTGTAGGCCGCTCGGTTCAGCTTCTCCGTGAACCCGGTCCCCTGCGGGGCAGCGGCGCACTCCGCGACCAGGGCGATCAGCGGATCGATGAGCTGCTGGGCCCCGGCCGCGCTCCCCCGCCCCCTGGCCGGGGCCGGAGCCCGCAGCGGCGCGGACACGACGGCAGGAGCAGGGGCAGGAGCAGACGCCGTACGAGCCTCGATCACATGTCCCGTACGACGCAGTTCACGCCGGAGCCACTCGGGCAGTACGGCCGGACGGCGAGCCGTCCCCACCGCTCGGTAGACGCCCTGCGGCGTCCTGGTCCCCGGAGCGACGATGTAACCGCCGTCGGCTCGTACGTCCACCTGCCAGGCGAGCGCGGTGCGCCGGGCGGAACCGGTCGAACACCTGTAGCGGACGGAGCTGTCGGGGTTGCGGTACCAGACGTGCAGCCCGCCCGAGGGGGTGCGCACCCGCAGCGTGTCTGCGTCCTCGGCGGGCGAGTTCTTCCCCCGGTACGCCGCCAGCAGGGCCAACGTGTCGAAGCCGGAGGCCAGTCCGTCGAGTCGTACCTGTTCGGGAATGGGGATACCCGGGAGCAGGTGTCCCCGGTCGGGGACCGGCGCCTGGTGTGCGTCGACGTCGATGACGACGAGCCCTGCGGGACCGCAGGCCACACCCACCCCCGCTGCGGGCGTGGCGGCCCACCAGCGCTCGACGAGGCCGGGGTCGGCGGTGGCGGCGTGGAAGCCGTGACAAGGGCGTCCTGCGGGCAGACAGGGGCACGACGCCGGTTCGTGCCTGCTGGCCGTGCAGGCAGGGCAGTTCCGGACAGGGGTCTTCCGCCCCGGGGCCAGAGGATGGACCGGCCAGCCCTGGGCGGCGCACCACCGCGCGACAGCGTGCGAGGACCCGGGCACGACTGGCGCCGCACTGTCGCGGGCCTCACCTTCGCGCGGCACGGGAATCGTCCTCGTCACTCTGTCTGCCTGATCACTTCGCACATCTGGCACTTCACACATCTGGCGTGGGGTCTTCGCCCCGCCAGGGACCGAAGGGACTCTGATGCGCAAAAAGTGTACGGCCCACCCTACTGAAAAAGGGGCTGAAGGGACTGAAGAGCACAGTCAAATTGGACCTGTTGAGGGCGGAGCGGAGCTGCCCGGCGCGCGGCCGCCGGGCGATCCTCGGCCGGGGGCGGGCCGACCCCTGAGCGACGAGAGACCGAAGGGGCCAGGGACCAAAGCGCAGGGTCTGTGGAGTTGGCCAGCCCCTGGCCGGATGAACGACATCACCGCAGGTCAGAGCCATGAACCCCCACGAATCAGGGACTGTAGGGACTGAACTCGGCAATTATGAGCTGTACTTGTATATGTGTGTTTGTATGCGCGCGCGCATCTGAACACATCTCTTCTCTACGTCATAATTGCGCTTTTCAGTCCCTACAGTCCCTCTCGCAGCTCGCAACATGCCTCTGACCTGCGTAAATACCAGGGACTGAGGGCCAGGGACCGAAAGGGCCGCAGTCCCTTCAGTCCCCCGGTACAGGCCCTGTGGACCCTTTGGTCCCTGGTGACGAGCAGTTCGAGGCCACTGCCGCGAAACCTCCCGGCTGGACGTTCGGCTCTGCGGACGGGCAGGACGAGAGGCCGTGACGGCTCGCCGTGCAGGCACGGCCGGCCGTGGTGAGTGTGGAGTACCGCCTGGCGCCGGAGCGCCCCTTCCCCGCCGGACCCGCCGCCTGCGAAGCGGCCGCCCCTGGTGGCTGGTGGACCACGCCGTGGCGAGTTCCACACCCAACGGCTCCTGATCGGTGGCGAATCGGCCCGCGCCCACCTGAGTGTCCTGACGCTGCTACCCCTCCGCGACCGGCACGGCATCACCGGCGCGTTCCGGGCAGCCAACCTGCTCTTCGGCCCGTACGACCTGTCGATGACACCGAGCCAGCGATTGTTCGGCTCCAGGCGGCTGTTGGGCAATGACGATCACGTCGTAATGGCGGCTTCATGAACCGCACTGCCCGACTCTGTGCATGGGTGGAAGAGTTGCGCGCGGCAGCGCCGCGGCTGTTGACGGTCGCGGCGCTGCCGCACGTTTCCAGATCAGCACGCGCACGGTGCAGCGTGACCTTCAGGCACTGATGGGGGCCGGTGTCCCGGTGCGCACCACAGCCGGGCGAAACGGGGGTTGGTCGATCGACCCTGCGATGACTCTCCCCCCTCCGTTTCACCGCCGCCGAAGCCTCGGCATCGGTCACCGCGCTCGCCCTGGCCGATGCCTCGGCCTCCTGCGCCGGTGCGGCCCGCACCGCATCCCAGAAGATCGCGGCCTCCATGGCCGGTCCGCCGCCGCAGCGGCCCAGGAGCCCGCCGCCCGGATCGTCGCGCTGCCGGCCCGGACCGAGGAGTCGGTCCGGGCCGCGGTCGAGCAGGCCCTCGCCCACAGCATGGTGCTGCAGCTGTCCTACGCCGACGCGGCAGGGCGGGAGAGCGACCGCGTAGTGAACGGCCGGGGTGCTCACCGCCGGCGGCAGGCGGTACTCATCGCCTGGTGCCGTACACGGCGGGCCGGTCGAGGCTTCCGACTGGACCGAACCACGGCCGCGGCTCCGACCGGCGAGCAGACCCCGCCCCATGACCTGGCCGACCTGCTGCTCGGCTCGGCCGCCGCCGCGACGCAGCCCGCTGCACTGGCTTCACTCATGCCCCGGTCATGAGGACCCGAAGGCACGGTCATCGATCGGGCTTCCATCTATTACGCCGTAATAGATGGAAGCCCGATCGATGACCGTGGCCCCACTCCCCAAGCCACGTCTCCCGCCCACGTCCGTTCCCGTGCTACCCGGACGCCGACACCGGCCCTCGACCTATTACGCCGTAATAGGTCGAGGGAGGTCACGTCCGATCCCGACCGCTGAAGGCGCAGCGGCTGAGCCTGTCCGTGTGCGCAGACCGACCGGCCAGGTGGGGCAGACGCTGCAGCAGACCGTGCGCCGCGGCAGCACCTATTCGGTGCGTTATCGGCGCGCGATGCTGCTGCTGGCCTCGGCTGGCCGGAACCGGGTCCTGGTGATTGCGTAGCTGGTACAGGCCGATGAGGACACCGTGCGGGTTGTGACCCATCGGTTCGACGAGATCGGCCTGGCCTGTCCGGACCCTCGGTGGGCGGGAGGCCGTCCCCACGTAAGGGGACCTGCTGGGTCGTAGAGACTCGGTGCCGTAGCCGCCGGCAGGTGAGCACCCTCCCCGCCGGAAGCGTCGACTTCTGTGAGCAGACCGTGCCCTTGTTGGTTGGCCGGGAGGCCCTGACCGGGTGCCCGCCATCTTCCACCGCACCCACGGGGTGCGCTCTTCCATGGCTGCTAGTCGATCGGCGACGACCGCTTGTGGGGCGTCCCCCCGCCGCAGGAAGGGCGCTGCGAACACACTGGCCGCGCTGAAGTCGATCCGCGCCGCCCGTCCCGACGGAGCCGCGACCTACGCGATCATGGATAACCTGTCCGCCCACAAGGGCGCCGACATCCGCCGCTGGGCGACGAAGAACAAGGTCGAGTTGTGCTTCACCCCCACCTACGCTTCGTGGGCGAGCCCGATCGAAGCACACTTCGGGCCGCTGAGGCAGTTCACCATCGCCACCTCCAACCACCCGAACCACACCGTGCAGACCCGGAACCTGCACGCCTACCTGCGCTGGCGCAACGCCTACGCACGCCACGCCACCCCGACGTCCTGGCCGCCCAGCGCAAGGAACGCGCCCGCATCCGTAGCGAAAAGGGCATCCGCTCGGGCGGGCGATCACTCAAAGCAGCGTGACGAAGTGGTACTGGATCACGACGCCCTCACTGTGTCTGCCGGCATTCCGGGTCAAGGAATCCCCGAGCGATGGCATTGAAGGCATGCGGCGCTGTCACGGGCAAGAGATGCCCGGCGTGCGGAACCACGGACAGGTGGGCTTCCGGGATGGCCGCCGCGGTCCGTCGGGCATCCGGCAGACTGGCCCGATCCCGCTTTCCGCACAGCACAAGCGTGGGAACGGCGATCCGCGGAAGTACGCAGGAGAGGTCACTCGTCTGCAGAGCCTCCAGCACGTCGATCCACCCCTTGCGATCGGGCAGGTCGGAGACCGCGCGGACCAGCCAGCCGGGGCGATGCCGTTCGATCCGAAGCCGCCGCTGTGACGTCGTGCCCGGTGCGATCTCAGGCCCCCCGGACAGAATCAACCGGGCCACGAGGTCCGGGTTCTCAGCTGCGACCCGCGCGGCCACGATCGCCCCAAGAGAGTGGCCGCACAGGTGAACCGACCGTAGCTGTCGGGCCATACCGGTGACGGATTCGACCGCCGTCGTCAAGCTGAACGGGCCCGGCGAGCCGCCGAACCCCGGCAGATCAGGTGCAACGACGTGAAAGCCATCAGACAACGCTCCCAGCTGACGTCGCCACATCCGACCGCCTTGCCCGGCACCGTGCACCAAGACCAGCGTCGACCGATCAACCTCGCCAGCCTCCAGAACATGCGTCCTCATGGTCACAAGCTCGCAGCCCCACAGGCGCCAGACCAGCCCCAACCGCAGCCCGGTGAGCCGATCCGGTCAGAGCACCAGCCGGTCACAACGCTGATCGGCATCACGCCCTCCGCCGTAGAGTGCATGCCCCTCCGATGGCGCCGTTCGGAGCGCTGCTGTACGCGGAGAAGAGCGTCCAGGCGCTTCGAAGGCAGCCCCCGAGGTGCAGCGGGCCGCAGCGCTGAAGCGCGTGCGGTTGTGGGGGAGTACCTGTACGAGCAGACCGAGGTCCATCAGACGCCGACGGTGGATTCATTGCGGCGCCTGGAAGTTCCACGCGCTGCCTGCCTATTACGCCGTAATAGGTCTCGCCATGGCTCGTACACGGCGGCACGCACCTCACGGATGCTGAAGCTGCACGGGCGGTCGGCGCAGCAGTTCACCCGGCGGGCGATCGAGCGTGACGATGCGGCGGTCGGGGTGGGAAGCGAAGCCGCAAAGGAGAGCCGACGGGATTCGGCGGCCGGCGCCGCGTGCCTTGGCACGGCAGTGCCGTTGGGAACCTGCCCTCCGGCTATTACGCCGTAATAGGTCTGACGCCCTCGATGAGAGGGCGGGCGGTGGGGGAGCGGGGGCGTGGGGGAGTGGCCCGGCTGTTGGTGAACCTCGCTGAGCTATTACGCCGTAATAGGTCAGCGGGACTCATCCTTTGGGGCCGACTCCGGTACGAGACCCTATGCGCATGATCCATTCCGACACACGGCCTAGTCGTCTGCAACCAGAAGGGCAGTGTCGGGCCAGCGCGGGCCTCACTCCTTCGTCGGGCGAACCCGGCTGCGCGAACCGGGCATATCCATTGGCGCCGCATCACGCTCGAACAGTTCGATTCTTCGCTCAGAACGATTCTCCGGGAAACGGCTTCGACGGCGGCGGAGCGACTTTCGCGCCTGAGCGCTTACGAGGCAGAGGCGCTGATGCTGAGCGACCGCGATCACTCGGCCGTGTGTGACGGGCGTGATGGCAGGATGTGAGGATGACGGCGGATCAGCCCTGGGCAGGGCTCCACGGTGACCTGCTCGCAGCGAAGACATTGGTGTACGACCCGAGTGGCTTCGCTTGCTCACAGCCGGTCCCCGAACCGGAGAGTGCCGAATACGCGGCTCACGGTTCACGGTCGACGGCTTGTCGGTCAGGTTCCGCGTGGCCAAGACCACCCCGACGAAGGTCGGCCAGTTCGTCACCGTGTGGCAGCGATCCGCAGAAGGCCCGATCCGGCCCTTCGAGGCCGACGACGGGGTTGACCTCTTCGTCGTCAGCAGCCGTGACAGCGGCTGCTTCGGACAGTTCGTGTTCCCGCGAGAGGTGCTGTGCGAGCGCGGCATCGTATCCAGGGACGGTTCCGGCGGGAAGCGAGGGTTCCGCGTCTACCCGCCATGGGTGACCACGATCAATCGTCAGGCACGCAGCACTCAGGCGTGGCAGGTGAACCACTTCCTGTATCTCGGGGAGGACCGGGCTGTCGAGATGGAGCGCGCCAAAGCCCTCTACCACCCGTAGCCGCGACCCACGTCCAACCGGTTCGACGCGTCGGCAGAAGAGCGGTGCGGGCGCGTGCGGAACTCACGGATGACGAACGGGAGTTGATCGAGCAGTTGCAATGGTGTGACGCGGGCGTCTTCGAGGCCTTGACGGACAGGATGATCGCGGAGGCCCCCGCCGGGCGGGTGTGTCAGGTCATGGCGAGCCGGTCCACCAGCAGCTCCACCAGCAGCTCCACCATCGGCTCGGCGTCCTCGGGCAGCAGGCGGCCCGCGCGGTCAGGGTGGCCAGCCCGTGCAGGGACGCCCAGGACACCTCGGTGAACAGCCCCGGGGTGTCCTCATGCGCGTACGCCAGGCCGCCGTCGAGCTGGAACATGGCGCCGTAGTCCGCCGGGCGGCGACCGCGTCTCAGCCCTGCGGTTCGGCGAGTTCGCGGGCCGTCGCCACGATGAGGCGCTTGCCTGTATCGGCATGATTTGATTCTAGCGCCGCTAGACAATCGAGCGGCAGCAGTACTAGCGTTGCCTCATCAGCTAGCAACGATAGATCCCAGGAGGGGTCGTCATGCTCAACGCACTTGAGGTGTTCACCACCGTGGTCGTCGGCCTGATGGTGGGCGTGGAGTTCTCCGTCGCCTTCGTCATGAACCGGATCTTCAATGCCCTCCCCGAGGACAGTGACCAACTCGGCCGCGCCCACGGGGGTCGGATGCTCGGCGCCGTGATGCCGTTCTGGTACATAGGCTCGCTCGTCCTCAGCGCGATCTGGGCCGTCGCCGGATGGCACCACCATGGCACCGGCCTCGTCGTCACCGCCGCCGCGCTGCTGATCCTCAGCGTGATCATGTCGCTCCTGCTGCTCGTCCCGATCAACAACCGGGGCAAGACGTGGACCCCCGAGAACCGGCCCGAGGACTGGAAGGAGCAGATGAACCGCTGGGACCGCTTCCACTACGTCCGCGTCGCCGTCATCATCGCCGCCTTCACCCTGCTGGTCGCCGCCCTCACCTGAGCCCGCGGGCCGACACCGCGCTGGTGGCGGACACGGGCACCAGCGACGGCCCTTGAGCATCCGTCAGATCTCCTCGTGCATCCAGTACGGCGGTGGCCGGCCTCGGTGCCGTGGGACAACAACCGATAGCGAGAGGAAGGACCGAAGATGGCCAAGCTGCAGAGCCTGGACCCGAATACGCCGATGTTCGCGCAGTTCAAGGAGAAGACCGGGCCCATCGTCCTCGCCAACACCTTCGTCGTCCCGAAGGAGAGGACCGAAGCGTTCCTGGCCCTCTTTCACAGGCAGGCCGAGTTCATGAGGGCTCAGCCGGGATTCGTCTCCCTGCAGATGCACCAGGGAACGGCGGGCAGTCAGCTTCTGATGAACGTCGCGGTCTGGGAATCGACCGAGGCGCTCGCCACAGCCTTCGCCAGCCCGGAGTTCCAGCGCATGGTGGCCGAGTCCTCTGACGACATCGTGTCGTACCCGCACATCTTCGAGCAGATCGACGTATGACACAGCAGTTGTAGAGGCATGACCGTGTCCCCCTTGGCGGCCCTTCCTCTCCGGGATGACGACCTTGATGCCGCGCCTGCCGGCAGAGCGGTGCGAGAGGATGGGGAGGGGACGGGGGACCGGGTGCCGGGACGGCTGCGGCTTCTCCTAGCCTGCCGACTTCACGGTCAGGTCACCGTTCGTCGTCGACAGATCCAGGCTGTACTTGCCTGACGGGTCGTTCTTGAACGCCACGCTCTTGTCACCGTGGGAGTCGTCCGCCGAGATCCGGTACCTGGCGGGCGGTGCCGTGACCGTGAGGCTGCCGCTGGTCGTGCGGACTTTGATGTTCTGCGGGGTGGCCGTCCGGATCGTCACCTCGCCGTTCGATGTCTGTGTGTCGATGCCGCCGCCCTTGACGTCCTTGACGTCGACGTCGCCGTTGGACGTGCGCAGCTTCACAGGGCCCGTGGCGTCGGCCACCGCGATCTCACCGTTGCTCGTGTGCACGTCGACCGTGCCGACATCGGTCAGGGTGAGGCCGCCGTTGGACGTGCCTCCCGTCACCGGAAGGCCGGCAGGCACTTTGACGACGTAGTCGACACCGCAGTCCTCGCCGCAGCCGGAGAGCGTCAGGACGCCGCCCCTGACCTGGAAGGACGTGCCACTCGGCTTGTCACCACGGTAGTTGACCCTGCGGTGCACGGAGGTCGTGGAGGTGTCGGCCGAGGCTTCCACCTTCACATTTCCGTTCTTGCTGTCGAGACGGATCGAGGTGACCTTCTGGGGCACCTTGGCATCGTCCTCGAAGGTCTTCTCCTGGCCGAGGGCCGAGCACGCGGACAGCCCACTGACTGTGAGAGCGGTCAGGGCCACTGCCGTAAGGACACGCGCCTGTGCGCTTCGCATGAAAGTCCCCCGTGTGAAGCGAGTTGAATCGTTGGTCGGTCACCACGATCCTACGGAGCCACACTCCCGCTTTCACTGGGGGAAACCCCCGGAACCAGCACCCGAGAGCGACGTGGACGTGATCGACAAGCTCACGGACAGGTCGTAAGCGGAGGAGGGTGAGAGCCCACTGTGCCGTTACGGATTCCTGGGTCGTCGCCCTTGCCGCTGGAGCAAGCGGAACGTTCCTGAGAGCGTGCCTCATGTACGTGACGTCAATGAGGCACGCTCTCCAGGACGTCAGGTCGCGGCGCGGCGCAGCGGGACGACGACCCTCTCGCCCAGGCGCTTGGGGTCGAGGCGGTAGTACTTGATGTGACCGATGCGCTCGGTCTCCTCCAGCCAGCCGGCCTCGATGACCTGCTTGCGGGTGCGGGAGAAGACGGGCGGGGCCATGCCGACGAGCTTGGCCAGGTTGGCGGCGGTCTCCAGGATCGCGCCGGACCGGTCGGTCGGATGGAGGGCGTACAGCATGACGACGAGACGCTGGTTGGCGCTCATGCCCGCCGTCTTCTCAAGCAGTTCGAGGTTCTTCTGCTTGTCGTCGCTGCTGATCACTGGGCCTCCCACCGTGCAGGGATGTTGTCGTTGAATCCGGGGATGTCGGGCGGGTTGCACGTCTTTACGGCTTCACGCTGCTCGATCCCTGTGCCGTGGAAGGCGATGTACGGGCTGATCCGGTACAGATTGTAGTTGCCGATGCGGCCACGCACGACCAGGATGCGGTGTTTGGCCAACTTCCTGTTGATCTTTCCCACGGCATCTGTGGACATCCCTACACGTTTGGCGATGTCCGCACCGGTGGCGCGCAGCGGCTCCATTCCCTCGGGTGACACACCGATCCACCAGAGGATGAGGAACTTCTGACTGGGTGTGAACGCCTTGGACTCGGTGATCGCCTCGACGCGCGCCTTGTCGACTTGGGTGTGCCTCCCGGAGAAGGCGTATGGCGCATAGGGGACCGGCTCGCCCGTGTCGGCGTCGACCAGTCTGCGAAGTGCTCCCAACGGGCCCTCCGTGTATGGGGGGTGTTTGGCGGTCAATGAGGGACGACCCCTGAGGCCGACCAGATGAACCTAACGTACATGAGCAGGAAGTCAATTAAGTCCGCCTGTCGGCCGTGTCGACTGTCGTCGCGCTCAACGCCCGTACCCCTCCGACGCGGACGCTCCCCGGCCCGGCTTATGTACGTCACGTCAATCTGCCACGGTTGCAGGGACTGGGTACTCAGTTCCTACGATCGTGGTGGCAGTCGACAGGATCGTGGTGCTCGGTTCCCTGGAACCGGGTGTACGACCGAGGGATCTTGGTACCCGGTTCCCTCGATCGCCCTCCGCTGTCCCAGGAACTGCCTGGCAGTTCCTGGGATCTGGGTCACCTCATGTGTTTATGCAGGTCAAGTGACGTTTGCCGAGTGCGCTCTCTTACCCTTGTCATCAGTCGTCAAGCCCGTCCCCGGATCATCCGCTTTGCTGCCGAACAGTGGGACCCACCGGCCTCAGCCCCTCGGCGGGTCAGCCACGTCCGTCCCGCGCTCCAGCCCGGGGCGAGCCATCGTCGAGCGCGCGGTCGGCGGCGGGGCCGCGCACCCACGACCCCGCCGCTTCCCGGCGCGTACGGCCTTCGTCACGACGAAACGGATTCGCGCCGGGAAGTGGTGGGGCAGCGGGGTCCAGGGGCCGGCGAAGGCCCCTGGTACCACGCAGCCCCGCCACTTGCGCCGACGAGCAGGGCCGGGGGACGCCGACGGGTGGGATGCACGGACGAGGTGGTGCGAGGGGTCTGTGACCCGCACCCGGCAACGGACGTCGGCAGGAGAGGTCTGCGCGCGCGGGCTGCCCGGCCCATGGCCTCGGGCGCCGTTGACGCCGTTGCCGGGGTCCGAGCCGGGTTCTGACGGTCCCCCAGAGATCGCCAACTAACGTGTCGGTGCTTGTAAGAATCGCGGACGTTAGTAAGGTGTCGTCCATGAGTTCGCCAGCCACTTCCAGCGACCGCGAGAAGGTCGTCTCCAAGCTGCCGGGATGGCTCCGGCAGAACCTCAAAGTCAGGGCCGCCCAGCACGGCGTCGAGATCCAGGCGGCCGTGGAGCAGGGCATCCGGGACTGGTGCACCCTCGCCTCCACACCCCCTGCCGTCGACACCTCCCGCTCCGATTCGTTCTCCACCTTCCTGCCGCCCGGCCAGTGGGACGAGTTCCGTCAGATCGCCGCCGAACGCCGGGTGTCGCTCATCCAGGGCCTGGCACAGTCCGTCCAGCTGTGGCTCGACTCCAACCCCGCGCCGGACGTGGAACGCCCCGAGAACACCCGCCGCATCATCGTGTGCAACCAGAAGGGCGGCGTGGGCAAGACGGCGATCACGGCGGGTGTCGGTGAGGCACTCGCCGAGGACGCCAACAGCCTGCACGCCGTCCGGGTCGCCAAGGCGCTCGCCGAGGCCCTGCGGGCGAGTGACGCCCACTCCGACGATGCGCCGGGCGGTGAGGACCCCCTGAACATCGAGAGCCTGCCCGGGCTCGGGCTGCGGGTCCTGCTCGTCGACTTCGACCCGCAGTGCCACCTCACCAACCAACTCGGGGCGGCGCCCGTCCCGATGAACGGCGACAGCCTCACCAACCACATGGCGGGCGACCCCAAGGGCGACCTGCGTGACCTCATCGTCTCCATCGACGACGAGACGTTCGACGGCCGGCTCCACCTGCTGCCCGCCTGCAACGACGCCTTCCTGCTCGACGTCCGCCTCTCCGCCGTACGCGCGAGGGAGGCCGCGCTGGAGCGTGCGCTCGCCCCGCTCGAAGCCGATTACGACGTGATCCTCGTCGACTGCCCGCCGAGCCTCGGCCTGAGCATGGACGCCGCCGCGTACTACGGCCGCCGGCGCGACGGTGAGAAGCTCGGCCAGTCCGGTGCGCTGATCGTGGTACAGGCCGAGGACAGCTCCGCGGACGCCTACGAACTGCTCACCACCCAGATCGACGATCTGCGCGGCGACCTCCAGGTCGACATCGACTACCTCGGCATCGTGGTGAACCTCTACGACTCGCGCCGCGGGTTCATCGCCACCTCCTCGCTCCAGGGATGGATCGACATAAAGGATCCCCGGGTCGTCGGACTCATCGGTGATCTCAAGGAACAGAAGGAAGCAGTCCGGATGAAGCGGCCGCTGCTGTCCTACGCCCCCAAGTCACAACAGGCGATCGGGATGCGCGCGCTGGCCAGGGAGATCGTATGAGCAAGGCCGATCAGCTCGGAGCCGGACGCTTCGGCGGGGGAGTGCGCCCGGTCAGCGCACGCCGCCAGGCCGTGGCCGCCGCCACCGGGGTGCCCACGGAAGGGGTCGCCCCGCCCACCGAGCTCCCGCCGCACCGCGTGAGCCTCAACCCGGACAACCCCCGCTCCACCCTCGGTGATCTGACCGACCTCACGGGCAGCCTGAAGACGCACGGCCAGAAGCAGGCGATCACGGTCATGAACCGCGACGCCTACATCAAGGCCAACCCCGAGCGCGAGGCCGACCTCGAACCCGACACCACCCACGTCGTGATCGACGGCAGCAGCCGTCTCGCCGCCGCCCGTGAAGCGCGGCTGGCCGCCGTGAAGGTGATGGTCAGTGACGACCAGGGCGCCAACTCCGAGGAGCTCCTGGAGTCCGCCCTCGTCGCCAACATCCACCGGAACGACCTCGGAGAACTCGACGAGGCCCGGGCCCTGCGGCGGCTGCTGGCCATCCACGGCAGCCAGACCGCGCTGTCCAGGCGGCTCCACCGCTCCCAGGGCTGGGTGTCACAGCGCCTCGCCCTGCTCAACCTGACCCCCGAACTGCAGAGCCGCGTCGGTGAGGAGCCCATCGACCTGCTGCGGGCCGTGGCCAACAAGCCGCCTGCGAGCCAGGAGACGGCGCTGCGGGAACTCAAGGAGGAGCGGGCCCGGCGGGAGGAGGAGAAGCGCAGCCGGAAGAAGGCACCGGAGAGTTCCGAAATTCCGCAGAGTCCGCCGAGTCCGCCGAGTCCGCAGAGCCGGGACAGCCGGGAGGCGGAGAACGGGGCGCCGGAGCCGGAGGGCGAAGTGCCGGGGGCGGAGACGCCGGTGGTGGCCGCCGTGGAACAGCCGGACGAGTCCGAGGGCCAGTACGAGGACACGGCGGGCGACGCCGAGCCGGACGTACCGGCACCCGCCGCCGATGAGGCGGATGCGCAGCAGCCGGTACCGGAGCCGCGGGCGGAAGCGTCCGTCCCCCGGCTGCGGGCGGACAACCAGACCGGCACCCGGGTGCGCACGGTGCCGTACAACGAACCCGGCACACTCGCCATGCTCCTGGACAGGAACATCGAGAACGACGACACCTTCTTCGACCTGCTCCGGTTCCTGAGCAAGAAGGGACGGGAACGGGATCCCGCCCGGCTTGCGGAGCTGGCGCGGTCCTTCGCCGAACAAGCCGCCGGACAAGCCGCCGTACAGGGTGAGTGATCTGTAGGGAACGAGCACGAGGGCCGCACCCCGTGAGGGGCCGGCCCCTGCTCCGGTGCTAGCTTCCCTCCCCGTGACGGAGCACCAGGACGAGACCAGGGCGGCCTACGACGGGGTCGTCGAGCTCTATGCGTCGAAGTTCGCCAATCGGTTGGAGACGCACCCGTTCTCGCGGAACATGATCGGCACCTTCGCCGAGCTGGTGCGCGCGACGGGGAACCCGCGGGCCGCCGATGTCGGGTGCGGGCCCGGTCATCTGACGGCCATGCTGCACGACCTGGGGCTGGACGCGTTCGGGCTCGACCTCTCGCCGGGCATGGTCGACCATGCCCGGCGGGCCCATCCGGCGCTGCGGTTCGACGAGGCGCGGATGGAGGCCCTGCCGGTCGAGGACGGCGCGCTCGGCGGCGTGCTGGCCCACTACTCGATGATCCATACCCCGCCCGGGGAGTTGCCCGCGCTCCTTGCCGAGCAGGTGCGTGTCCTGGCACCGGGCGGCCTGCTCCTGGTCTCGTTCTTCGCGACCGACGGACCGGAGCCGGTCCGCTTCGACCACAAGGTGACGCCCGCCTACAGCTGGCCGGCGGACCGGTTCGCCGAGTTGCTGGCCGGGGCCGGGCTCGTCCCGTTCGCCCGGCTGCTCCACGATCCGGCCACCGAACGGGGCTTCCTCGACGCCCACTTGCTGGCCCGCGTCCCCGGCCTCACAGGGCAGCCGACGGGCCGGTGACGGTAGTGAGCCGGAGCTTGGTCTCGTCCTCGCTGCCGGGTACGGCGGTCATGATGACGATCTTGAGTTCGGAGTCGCCGTCGGTCAGGACGTCGCAGTCCACCGTGACCGGGCCCACCGAGGGGTGGTCGATGGTCTTGTGGTCCTCGCGGTGCGCGGCCACCTCTCCGGTCGCCCACAGCTCGGCGAACCTGCTGCTGCCCGCGTTCAGATCGCGGATCAGCGAGGCCAGGCGGCTGTCCTGGGGGAAGCGGCCGGTGGCGCGGCGCAGGTCGGAGACGACGGCTGCGTCGACGGCGTCGGGGTCCTCCTCGGTCACCGGCCACAGCGCGATGGGGGTCCTCCCGCCTGAGCGGAGCCGGGAGTGGGGGAGGGCGGGGCCGTTGTCCACCGGGAACCTGTCGCGGGCGAAGTTGCGCAGCCGCGGCGGCGCGGCGGAGGGGTCGCCCAGCAGGGCGGCCCACCCGTGGTTCCACCACACCAGTTGCCAGTCCGCCGCGAACACGGCGACCGCCACGTCCCCGAGGCGGGTGAGCACCCGCTGCACGCCGGGCGGGAGATGGTCGGAGATCGTGCCGTCCGCCGGTGGTACGAGCCGGGCCAGCCGGTACAGGTGGTCCCGCTCGGCGGTGGACAACTGCAGGGCGCGGGCCAGGGACGCCACCACCGATGCCGAGGGTGTCGTGGCCCGCCCCTGTTCCAGGCGCACGATGTAGTCGACCGACACCCCGGCCAGGTCGGCCAGTTCCTCGCGGCGCAGCCCGGCGGTCCGGCGCCCGCGGGCCACCGGCAGCCCGGCGGCCGACGGGGGCAATCGGTCCCGCCATGTGCGGATCATCCCGCCCAGTCCGGTTCCGGGTGTCGCCGACATGATGTCCATCCTCCCGCATCCCGGGTCGTGCAGAGGGGCGTGAGGGTGGTACCGGTCGTCCTACCGTCGGAGCGTCCCTGGTCCGGCTCTGGCGTCGGGACCAGCATCGAGTGCATGACGATCACCTTCATCACCGGAGCCAACAAGGGGCTCGGCCGTGAGACCGCCCGCCGCCTGATCGAGTGCGGCCACACCGTGCTCGTCGGGGCGCGGGGCCGCGAGCAGGGCGAGGAGGCCGCCGCCGCGCTCGGCGCACGCTACGTCCCCATCGACGTGACCGACGACGCGTCCGTGGCCGCCGCGGTCGCGGACGTCGCCGTACACGAGGGCAGGATCGACGTCCTGATCAACAACGCCGGGGTGCACGGTCCCGTCGGCGACCCCGGTGACCTCACCGCCGCCGACGCCCGCGCCGTCCTCGACGTCAACGTCATCGGTGTCGTCCGCACCACCACCGCGTTCCTGCCGCTGCTGCGCCGCTCGGACGACCCTGTGATCGTCAACGTCAGCAGCGGGATGGGCTCCCTCGCCCTCACCCACGACCCCGGCCGGCCCGAGTCGCACGTCGTCGCGCCCCTGTACACCGCCTCCAAGGCAGCGCTGACGATGCTGACCACGCAGTACGCCAAGGGACTCAAGGGCATTCGTGTCAACGCCGCCGACCCCGGCTACACCGCGACCGACCTCAACGGTCACAGCGGCCCCCAGACCGTCACCGAGGGCACGGACGCGATCGTCCGCCTCGCCACCGAGAAGCCCGGCGCGGGCACCGGACGCCTCGTCTCCCGCCACGGGGAGATCGCCTGGTCCTGACACCGCCCGTGCCGGATAAACAGGGTGGGGCGCGGACATGGTCATGTGCCCGGGAGTGACGGAGAATCGTGGGTATAGATCAGTGACGGGTTGGGTCTTCATTTCTCCAGGCTGGATATGTGAAACGCATGAAGGGGCGTGTGGAAATACTATTCCGCATTGCGATCTCCGGCTGATACCTTCGGGATCGTCGGTTCCGATCAGTCAGTGCGGTTTTCTGCCGGGAGGGATGGTCCTTGTCACCCAAAGCTGTGGCCGAAATAGCGTCCTGGGGGGACGTGGCGGATTCCATTGAATTCGTTCCCGCCGAGTACTCCAGCAAGACCCGGCCCGAGTCTGCGGCGCAGGAAATGCTGAGGTGTGATGCGGTTGACATCGATACGCTGGTCGGTGCGGGCTTGCCCTTCGAATACCGGTCGGGCGTGCGCTATTTCGACCTGAATGATCTGTACAACCTCGGCATGTATTCCGGCCGGTCGAACACGCAGCCGGAGCTTGCGTTTCGTATGCTGTTCCGGTTCGCCGGCCGTTCTGTCGAGGATCTGCTGGTCCCGAAGTCATGGGATTTCCGGGTCCAGTTGGAGTGCGCCGAGTGCGACGGGGTCGCACCGTGGCGGTTCGAGGCGCCCGATGTCGTCCGGTTCGGGGGGCGCCTCGCCGATGTGACGACGCCGCAGGCGAGCGCGCGGACGGCCGAGTACGCGGCGACCGTCACGACGACGGGCGTCCGCAGCCCGCTCGTCTCCACCGCGCTGCGGCAGCTGACCCGCGACTACCTGGAGGCCGGCTACCGCTGGCAGATGGTCCCCGTCGCCATGCAGGCCGACTACGAGTTGGTCCATCGGCTGGGCGCGACGAGCTGTATCGCGGCGAGCCTGCTCCTGGCCGAGCGCTTCCGGGCGGCCGGGTACCGGGCCGAGGCGAAGCGGGGCTGGTTCTGCGGCGTGCTCGGCGGCGCCCTCGATCTGCCGCACGCGTGCGTGGAGGTCGAGGACGACGACGGCGTGTACAAGACCGTCGACATCGCCAAGGCCCAGCTGGCCGCACGCCTGTCCCCGAACACCCGGGATTTCCAGGAGCTGTGCATCGGGTCGATCTACAACAAGGTGATTCCGTCCACCGCGTCCGGTAACGCGCCCCTTGCTTACCACGAGTGTGGATCAGCGTCGCCGGTTCAGGTGCGCGCGGATATTCAATCGGCGCTCGGAAGGACGAGTGAAAATGGCGGTACGTGAAGTAGAACCGGTCGTGCTCGATCTGGGCCGGTTGGAGAATCTGGCCGAATCCGGCTACTACAACCCGTACACGATGTTCGACTGGCCCGAGTCCATCGAGCCGGAACTGCCGTGGATGTCGGAGAACCTGACCACATTGGCCGGCACGCCGATGTGGGACGAGCTGACCCGCGAGCAGCAGATCGCGCTGACCAAGTACGAGTCGATCAACTTCTTCAGCCTCAACATTCACGGAATCCGTGAGCTGATGAGCGAAGTGGTGATGCGGATCCACGAGCCGACCTATGCGAACGTCTCGGAGTTCCTGCACCACTTCATCGGCGAAGAGAACGAACACATGTGGTTCTTCTCGAAGTTCTGTCTGCGCTACGGCGGAAAGCTGTATCCGGCACAGCCGTCGCTGAAGGCGGGCTCCGTCGACCACCTTTCGAAGGTGGCCCGCGAGATGATCGTGTTCGCGCGCATCCTGATCTTCGAGGAGATCGTCGACTACTACAACGCGAACATGGCGACGGACCAGTCGCTGCCGCACATCGCCCGTGAGATCAACCGGGTGCACCACGTGGACGAGAGCCGGCACGTCGCGTTCGGCCGGATGGTCTTCACCGGCCTGCTCGACCAGGTGGTCAGGCGGGACCCGGACGAGGTTCCGGTGGTCGCCGCGTACCTGGAGGACTACCTGCAGTACAGCATCGCCACCCTCTACAACCCGGCGGCGTACCGGGACGCGGGCATCCCGGACGCGCTCGCGCTGCGGCGGCGCGCCCTGACGCACCCCGCACGGGTGGAGGCGCACGACCAGGTACTGAAGCGGACGAGGAGGTTCCTCTCCAAGTCGGGCGTGGGACGGGAGGCGATCAAGTGACGACCGAATCGATGCAGGCGGTCCGGGAATTCATCCTGGAGCGCAATCCCACACTCGACCAGTTGTCCGACGAGCTGGACCTGATCGACAGCCGGGCCATCAACTCGCTGGCGTTCATCGAATTCATCTTCCTGCTGGAGGAGCTGACCGGTGAGCCGATCGATCCCGAGGACCTGAACCTGGACGACTTCCGCACGCTCAAGGCACTCGAAACCCGATTCTTCACGAAGGAAGCGGCATGACGACAGCGACCAGCAACGGGCTGGAAGTCCTCGACGGCACCCAGCTGCGCCTGCTGCGGGCGATCGACGCGGTGTTCCTGCGGCTGGCCGGGGACTGGCAGGCCCCCGAGTTCCGGTTCCCGTTCCTGATGCGGTGCAAGGACCTCGACACCTTCGACTACTACGACAACTTCCCGCACCTGGGCCTCGCCGCGACCCGGCTCGACCCGGCCCGCCTGTCCGAGGAGCTGGCCACCACGTCCCGGCCGGTCGAGCGGATGCCGGCCGAGGTGATGGAGACGACCGCGTTCGCCCTGCCCTCGGCGGCCTGCTATTCCATCTACGTCGACCTGGCCGGCTCCGAACTGCCCGCCGACGGCGTGCTGCGCACCACGGTCGGCACCTGCTTCCGCAACGAGGACCACTACGAGGGCCTGCGGCGCCTGCTCGGATTCTCCATGCGCGAGATCGTCTGCATCGGACCGGAGCACGCGGCCAAGAGCCATCTGGTCCGGGCCAAGGAAGCCGTGGTGGCGCTGTGCGCCGAGCTCGGGCTCGAACTCCGCATCGAGGCCGCCACCGACCCGTTCTTCGACAAGAACAGCGGCAAGGCCAAGATGCAGCGCCTCTTCCCGGTCAAGGAGGAGTTCGTCGTCGGCGGGCTCGCGATCGGCTCGGTCAACTACCACCGGAACTTCTTCGGCGACCGCTGCGAGATCCGGGCCGGCGACGACACGGCGCACACCAGCTGCCTCGCCTTCGGCCTGGAGCGCTGGGTGCACACCCTGACCGACCGGTTCGGCAGCGCCGACGCCGCGGCGTCGGCGGTCGAGAGCCTGAACTGATGCGTGCCACCGCGGCCGGGGTGCTCGGCCTGGAGGTGAGCCTGCTGCAGTCCGGGATGGGCGGCGTCGCGGGAGCGGAGCTGGCCTGCGCGGTGTCCAACGCCGGGGCGGCGGGCTGCGCGGGCGGCTACAAGCTGGTCGGCGGCGCGCTGTCGGCCATGCTCGGCCGGCTCACCCGGGGCACCGGCCGTCCCGTCGGCGTGAACCTGATCCCGGAGGTGGTCGGGCCGGACGAGCTCGACCGGCAGGTGACGCAGGTGCTCGACGAGACACCCGAGCGCGTGCACCTGTCCTTCTTCGGGATGCCCGACGACGCGGTGTTCGAGCGGGTCCGTGCCGCGGGACGTCAACTCGTCGTACAGATCGGGACGGTGGAGGACGGGCTGCACGCGGCCGCGCACGGCGCGGTCGTGGTGGCACAGGGCGTCGAGGCCGGCGGACACCTCCTCGGGACGTCGCGGCGGGACGCGCTGGTGGCCGCGCTGCGCGACCGGCTGCCCGACGCGTGCCTGGTCGCCTCGGGCGGCATCGGCTCACCCGAGCAGGCCGCACGGGCACTGGCCGCCGGCGCCGACGGGGTGCTGCTCGGCACCGCCTTCGTCGTCGCCCACGAATCGCGGGCCCACGCCCGTTTCAAGTCCGCGGTGACCGGCGCCGACGAGACCGACACCGTGATCACCGACGTGTACGAGATCGGGTGGCCGGGCCGGCGGCACCGCGTGCTCGCCACGACCGTCACCGCCGACCCGGAGCAGCCCGCGAAGTTCATCGGCAAAACGGTGGTCGAGGGCAAGCCGTACCTGGTGCCCCGCTTCAGCGCGGCGGTGCCCACCGAGGCGACCAGCGGCCGCATCGAGGAGATGGCGCTGTACTGCGGCCGGTCCTGCGGTGCGATCTCCGAGGAAGTCCCGGCGGCCGAGGTCGTCGCCATGTTCGCACCGGTCCTCGCGGGGACCGAAGTCGTCAAGACCAAAGAGAGGGCGGAAAGTCATGTCGGCCGATGAAGCGCACGGCGACTACTACCACGACCTGAGCTATCGCGAGGGCGCACCACGGATCCGCACCAGGGAGGGCGTCGAACTCTACTGCGAGTCCGCGGGCGAGGGCATCGCCATCACGACGCTCAACAACTTCTTCTTCACCGCTCCGTTCTGGCGGGACTACACCGACGAACTCGCCAAGCACTACCGCGTCGTGAGCTACGACCTGTGCAACCACGGCCACTCCACGCGGCTGGAGCAGGAGCCGACCTGGGAGGAGCACGCGGCCGACCTGGTCGGGCTGCTCGACGGGCTGGGGATCGACTCGACGTACCTGCTCGCCTCGTCGGCCTCCACCCAGCTCGCCCGTGACGTGGCCCTCGCGTACCCGGACCGGGTCCGGGGCCTGGTGCTGGCCGGACCGGTCGTCGGCCCGCAGATGCGGCGTCACCGGATGCTCCAGCGGGCCTGGCTGCGGACGTTGAACAGCCATGACATACCCGTGCTGTTCAGCCACATGTACCCCGAGTTCGTCAGCACGGCGATGATCGAGGAGTACGGCGCGCCGGGCTTCCTCGGCCTGCGGGAGAGCTTCCTGGTCATGTCGACGCCCGAGGAGCTCAACAACGGCCTGACGCTGGCCCAGCAGGGCGACGCCAGCTCCGAGCTGCTGACCCGCATCCAGGCGCCGACGCTGATCGCCCTCGGCGACGACGACATTCTGCTCGGCCCGACGGCGGGCCACGAGCTGGCCGCGCTGTTCCCCAACGGCCGCTGCGCGATCATGCCGAAGGCCGGCCATGTGCCCTTCCTCGACGACCCGGAGGGCTTCCAGGAGCTCGTACGGAAGTTCATCGACGAAGCGGAAGCGAATGTCTGACACGGCCGTGGCGGTACGGCAGCGGATCCGCGAGCTGCTGGTCGATGTGTTCGGCGGCCCCTCCTTCGTCAGCGGAGTGCACGACGCCGTGTCGCTCCGCGAGGCCGGGGTCCCTTCCACCGCGCTGGTCGCCCTGCTGGTCGCGATGGAGGACGCGTTCGGTTTTGAATGGGACGACGACGTCCGGCCGGAGGTGTTGCGCTCGATCGATTCGCTGGCGGGCCACGTCGTGGCGCTGCGCAACTAGGGCGCCACGGTGACCGCCCAGCCGGCCGTGCCCTGGGCCGTGGCACCGGGGATGTCCGTGCGGACGTCTTCGGTGCCGCCGCCCCACGGGCCGGCCGAGCAGTTCACAGCCGGTCGTCGTGCGGCCGCCGCGGCACTGGCCGCGGCCGGGTCGACCGAGCGGACGGTGCCGCGGGCCAAGGACGGCAGGCCGCTGTTCCCCCGAGGGTTCGCCGGTTCGATCTCCCACAGCGGCCGGCTCGCGGTCGCCGCGGTGGTCCCCGGTGCCGAGGCGGTCGGCGTCGACATCGAGCCCACGGTCATCACCCCCCGTGTGGCCGCGTTCTGCCTGCGGGAACAGGAGCGGCGCCGGCTGCTCGCCCCCGTCGGGTCCTACACCGCGCGCGACCTGTTCGCCGCCAAGGAAGCCGCGTTCAAGGCGATGAACTGCCTCGGCACGCTGGGGGAGTTCCTGTTCTGGCAGATCCGCCTCAGCCAGTGCGACGGCGCGTTGACCGCGACGTACCGCGGCGAATCGGTCCCCCTGTGGATTCGCGCGGAGGCGGATCTCTCGTTCGCCGTGGCGATACGGCGTTGACGTTCACTGTCCTCACCTGGAGACCTTCATGACCGGCACACCCCTGTCCGAGGGGGGCGCACGCTTCCAGCGCACGCTGACCACCCCGAAGATCGTGTTCATCGTCATCGCCGCGGCCGCCCCCCTGGCCGCGATGCTGTTCACCGTCCCGCTCGCCTTCGCCATCGGCACCGGCCCCGGCGTGCCGGCCATGTTCCTCTTCGCGGGCCTGACCCTGCTGTGCTTCTCCGCCGGCTACGCCGCCATCGCACGGCGGATCAGCCACATGGGCGGCTTCTACACCCACATCGCACACGGCCTCGGCAAGCGTGCGGCGGGCGGGGCGGGACTGCTCGCGGTGCTCGCCTACAACGCCGCCACGGTCGGGGTCCTCGGCGCCTTCGCCTACTTCACCCGGAACGTGGCCGCATCCCACGGGCTGGACCTGCCCTGGCAGGTGTGGGCGGGACTCGGCCTGGTCCTGGTCGCCCTGCTCGGCTACCGGGAGGCCGAGATCAGCGCCCGGCTGCTGTCCGTGTGCATGGTGTGCGAGATCGCCATCCTGGTCGCGCTGGACATCGCCGTCCTGGCCCGCCACGGCGGCGCGGCGCTGCCTTCCGCCTCCTTCGCCCCGCACGACGTGTTCGCCCCCGGGCTCGGCGTCTCCGTGATGTTCGGATTCGCCTCCTTCCTCGGCTTCGAATCCGCCGCCCTGTACGGCGAGGAGGCCAAGGCACCGCACCGCAGCGTGCCCCGCGCCACCGTCATCGCCGTACTGGCGGTCGCCTCGTTCTACGCCCTGACCAGCTGGGTCGCCGTCGGCGCCCTCGGGCCCGAGCGGGTACGCGCCGAGGCCGGCAGCCACCTCGGCGACCTGTTCTTCCGGCTCAGCGACGGCTACCTGGGGCGCCCGGCCACCGTCACCATGCAAGTCCTGCTGTGCACCAGCCTGTTCGCCTCCTGGCTGGCGCTGCACAACGCCGCCAACCGGTACATGTACGCCCTGAGCCGCGACGGGCTGCTGCCGGCCGCCCTCCACGCACCGCACGCGGGGCACGGCTCCGTGCACCGGGCCAGTGTGGTCCAGACCGTCTTCAGTACGGTCGTGGTCATCCTGTTCGCGGCCGCGGGTCTCGACCCGTACGTGAACATGTCGACCACCATGCTCGGTCTGGGCACCCTCGGCATCATCCTGCTGCAGGCCGTGGCCTCGGTGGCCGTGATCGGCTACTTCCGGCATCGCGGTGAGGGACGCTGGCAGACCGTCGTCGCGCCGGCGCTGGGCGCCCTGGGGCTGATCACCGCGGCGGTTCTGGTGGTGTGGAACTTCGACGTGCTGACCGGGACCACCGACCCCGTCGTCACCGCCCTGCCGTGGCTCCTGCTGATGGTCGGCGGTCTCGGCTTCGCCCTTGCCTCCTGGCTGCGCTCGGCCCGCCCGGACCGGTTCGCGCGCCTGGGCGGCGTCACCGTGTCCGTGCCGGCGCCGCCGCCCACTGCCCCGGCCGGGGAGCCCTCCGGCAGCCTCTCCCAAGCAGCGCCGTGACACCGGCCCGACCCGGGAGCCGCGCAGTGAAAGGACCAGCTCCAATGGCTCGTGAACCCGAAACGCATGCAGACATACCCTTCGGTCCCGAAGACACACCGTGGCAGAAGACCTTCAGCGGCCTGCGGGTCGTCGGCGGCCGCCCCTACGGCACACCCCCGTCCTCCGACCCCCGGGCGGCCTACATCGGCGTTCCCGAAGTACCCCATCACAAGGTGCAGTTACCGCCCACCGGACTGGATCCGGAGCAGTACACCGAGGCCGAGGCGCTGTTTCGCAGGCACATCGACACCCAGACGCGCAACTTCGCCGGCTACCAGGTCACCAGCGCCCTCGACTACGAAGAACGCCTGGGGCACTACCTCAACCGGCACCTGAACAACGTCGGAGACCCCTACCAGTCCAGCTCGTACACGCTCAACTCCAAGGTGCTCGAACGGGCGGTGCTCGACTACTTCGCCTCCCTGTGGCACGCGAAGTGGCCGCACGACCCGCAGGACCCCGAGTCGTACTGGGGCTACGTCCTGACCATGGGCTCCAGCGAGGGGAACCTGTACGGCCTGTGGAACGCCCGGGACTACCTGTCGGGCAAGCCCCTGCGCACGCACCACCGCGAGCCGGGCCGTGCGGCCTCGGAGCAGGCGCCGCGCGGCGACGGCCCGCACGCCCTCCATCCGGTGGCGTTCTTCTCCGAGGACACCCACTACTCGCTGACCAAGGCCGTACGGGCGCTGGACATCGACACCTTCCACGCCCTGGGCTCCACGCGCTACCCCGACGAGAACCCCCTCGCACCGGGAACCCCCTGGCCGCGGGAGGTGCCCTCCACCGAGCACGGCGCCATCGACGTCGGCCAACTCGCCGTCCTGGTACGGTTCTTCGCCAGTCGCGGCTACCCGATCCTGGTCAGCCTCAACTACGGGTCCACCTTCAAGGGCGCGTACGACGACGTCGAGGCGGTCGCCCGCACCGTGCGCGGCATCTGCGCCGAGTACGGGCTGGACAGCCGGCGCGTCCACCGCGGCCGCGGCGAGGGCGGCGACCACGACGAGCGGTCGGGGTACTGGGTGCACGTCGACGGGGCACTGGGCGCCGGTTACGCGCCCTACCTGGAGATGGCCCGGGACGTCGGCATGGTGGAGCAGGCACCGCCGACCTTCGACTTCCGCCTCTGCGACGTGCACTCGCTGACCATGAGCGGCCACAAATGGATGGGGACGCCGTGGGCGTGCGGGGTGTTCATGACCCGCACCGGACTGCAGATGGCCCCGCCCAAGGCATCGGAGTACATCGGCGCCACCGACACCACCTTCGCGGGCTCCCGCAACGGCTTCTCCTCGCTGCTGATGTGGGACTACCTGGCCCGTCACTCCTACGACGACCAGGCCCGGCTCGCGGCCGAGTGCGACGCCCTGGCCGCCTACACGCACGAGCAACTGCTCGCGTTGCAGGAGCAGTTGGGTCATGATCTGTGGGTGGCGCGCAGCCCGCAGTCGCTGACCGTACGGTTTCGCCGGCCGCACGCGGACATCGTCCGCCGCTACTCCCTCTCCAGCGAGACCGTGCACGTCGACGGCGCCGCGCGCACCTACGTCCACCTGTACGCGATGCGCCACCTCACCCGGCAGCTCGTCGACGAACTCGTCGACGAGCTGCGCCGGCCGGGCGCCTTTCCCCTGGCGGCCCCACAACCGACGACATCCGCGGTCTGACCGGGGCCACCGGGAGGGCCCCCGAAGCCCATCCACCCACAACGGCGAAGGCGGTCCACGTGCTCCCCAGGCATGTGGGCCCCTTCTTTTCCGCAGCCGGCTCACGTCGTCGCGGCGTCCCGAGCCGTCACCGAGGAGAGACATGTCCGCTCAGCCACACGATTTCCGGTTCACCGCACAGGAGTTGGCGGAGTTCCACCGGACCGGATACGCGGGCCCCTTCACGCTGTACGAGCCCGACGAGATCGAGCGGCAGTGGGCCCGGACCCGCCAGGACCTCCTCGACCGCAGCGGCGCGGTGTACCGGGACGAGTCCGACGGCTCGGGGGCGGCGAACCTGTGCAACTACGACCGGCACCTCGACAACGCCTTCCTCGCCGATCACATCACCCAGCCGCGCATCGTGGACCGGGTCGCCTCGGTGCTCGGCCCGGACGTGCTGTGCTGGCGCTCCGACTTCTTCCCCAAGTACGCGGGGAACGAGGGCACGGACTGGCACCAGGCCGCCACCTTCGCCAACGCGTCCGGCCGGCCGCAGCTCCAGTGGCCGCGGGGCGCCGGCCCGGGCGGCTGCCTCACCGTGTGGTGCGCCTTCACCGACGCCACCGCCGACATGGGCGGCCTGCAGTTCATCCCCGGCACCCACCGCACCATGCACTACGACGAGACCAAGCGGATGCGCTACGACCCCGAGCGGAACGTCTCCCTGGTGAAGAACGGCGTCCGCCGCGGCTTCTTCGGCTACGACTACCGCGAGCTCCAGATCGACCCGGACTGGCAGCCGGACGAGTCCAAGGCCGTGTCCGTGGACATGCGGGCCGGGCAGTTCGTCATCTTCTGGTCGCGCCTCATGCACGCCTCGCATCCGCACACCGGCCGGACCGGGCGGATGCGCATGGCCTTCTCGGCGCGCTACGTCCCCACCTCCGTGCGGGTCTACCCCGGCGTCTCGGTGGTCGAGGAGTACGGCGGCCGGGCGAGCCTGGACCGCTACGCAACGGTGCTGGTCAGCGGCGAGGAGCGGTACGGCCACAACCGGGTCGCCCGGCACACCGCCAAGGGCCACCCGTTCCGGCGCCGGCCGTGACGCGCCGAGGCGACGGTGCCGCCTCGGGGGAGGGGCGGCGCCGTCGCCTCGGCAGTGCGGCCCCGGTCAGGGCAGGGCCACGACCTGGGCGGCGTGGGTCAGGCCGGCGCCGAATCCGACGAGCAGGGCCAGGCCGCCGCTGGGCACCGCCCCCTGGGACAGCAGGTGGTCCAGGGCCAGCGGGATCGACGCGGCCGAGGTGTTCCCGGCGGTCTCGACGTCCTTGGCGACGACCGTGTGCGGGGCCAGGCCCAGGGACCTGGCGGCGGCGTCGATGATGCGCGCATTGGCCTGGTGGGGGACGAACGCGGCGAGGTCGGCGACCTCGACGCCCGCTTCCGCCAGGGCCCGTCGGGAGATCTCCGGCACGACCCGGGTCGCCCAGCGGAACACCTCGGGTCCGGCCATCCGCAGATACGGCCAGGGGGCCCGCCCGTCCCGGACGTCCAGCCAGCTGCGGTCATGGGCGATCACGTGGTGCCGCTCGCCGTCGGACCCCCAGACCACCGGGCCGATGCCGGGTGCCCGGGACGGGCCCACCACCACCGCCCCCGCGCCGTCGCCGAAGAGGAACGCGGTGCCGCGGTCCGTCGGGTCGACGATGTCGCTCATCTTCTCGGAGCCGACCACGACGACGTTGCGGGCGTCACCGGAGCGGACCAGCGCGTCGGCGAGGCCCAGGGCGTAGGAGAAGCCGGAGCAGGCGGCGCCGACGTCCAGGCTGCCCGCGCCGCGGGCGCCCAGCAGACCGGCGACGCGCGGTGCCGCGGCCGGCGCCTGCTCCAGGAAGGACATGGTCGCCACCAGCACCATGCCGACGTCGGAGGGCTGGATGCCCGCCTGGGCCACCGCCTTGCGGGCCGCCTCCGCCGCCATCGTGACGACCGTCTCGTCGTCTCCCGCGAACCGCCGCGAGGCGATCCCCGAGCGGCGGCGGATCCACTCGTCGCTGGAGTCGATACGGGCGCAGATCTCGTCGTTGCCCACCACCCGGGTCGGCCGGTACACGCCGGTCCCGAGGATGCGCGCCCCGGGCGAGCGCTCGGGCAGCCGCAGGGCGCCCATCACGCCTGCACCCCGGCCGGCGTCACGGCGGGCACGCCCACGACGGGCAGGCCGCCGTCCTCGTAGCGCCGCTTGCACGCCCGGCGCTGCACCTTCCCGCTGGACGTCTTCGGCACGGCCCCGCGCCGTACGACGAGCACGTCGTCCGGGGTGATCCGGTTCCGTTCCCGTACGGCGTCGTGGACCCGGCGCGAGATCTCCTCGGCGCCCAGGGAGTTGAGGAGCCGGCCGTCGGCCTCGACGACCACCACGAGCCGCTCGCGCGCCCCGTCCTCGACGGAGAAGGCGGCCGCGCAGTTCGGGTGCGCGCCCGGCACGGCCAGTTCCGCGGAGAGCTCGATGTCCTGCGGGTAGTGGTTGCGCCCCTTGCGGATGATGACGTCCTTCAGGCGCCCGGTGACGAACAGCTCGCCGTCGCGCAGGAAGCCGAGGTCACCGGTGCGCAGATGCGGTGTGCCGGACAGCTCCGGGTCCGCGGTCCGGGCCCGGAACGTCTCCTCGGTCGCCTCGGCGCGGCCGTGGTACCCGCCCGCCACACACGGGCCGTCGACCCATATCTCGCCCACCTGCCCGTCGACCAGGAGCCGGCGCGTGGCCGGATCCACGATCCGTACCCGGGTGCGGCCGACCGTGCTGCCGCTGCCGACCAGGGGAACGGCGTCGGCGGCGCGGTCGCCGACGGGCTGCGCGGTGCCGTTGCGCAGGGCCTCGGCGGACAGCCACAGGACGGTGGGCTCGCGGTCCTGGCGGGCGCCGGTCGCCTTCAGGGTGTTCTCCGCCAGGCCGTAACCGGGGCACATGGCCCGCGGGTCGAAGCCGTGCGCCGCGAACGCGCCGGCGAACGAGCGGATGGTGGCCCAGCGCACCGGCTCGGCGCCGTTGGCCGCCACCCGCCAGCGGGAGAGGTCGCCGACGGCACCGGTCTTGCCCTCCGCGGCGGCCCGTACGCACAACTCGTAGGCGAAGCTGGGCGCGGCGGCGTGTGTGCCGCCGAACCGGGCGAGAGCCTCCAGCCAGCGGGCCGGGCGCCGGATGAAGGCCTCCGGGGCCATCAGGTACGACGGGATGCCCGCCCACAGCGGCATGACGACGCCGAAGAGCATCCCCATGTCATGGAAGAGCGGCAGCCAGTTGACGACGGTGCCGTCCGGCTCACACGGCCACAGCTCGTCGGTCTCGACCACGTTGGCGAGGAAGTTGGCGTGGCTGACCCTGACGCCCTTGGGGTCGCCGGTGGAGCCGGACGTGTACTGGAGCAGCGCGATGTCCTCGGGACCAGGAAGGGCCGGTCCGACGGCGTCCGGGTCGTAGCGCAGCGTGTCGGTGGCGACCAGTGTCAGACCGTCCAACTCCGGCATGTCACCGAAGCGTTCGCGTACCTCGCGCGCGACCTCCGCGGTGGTGAGCACGGTCGAGGTCCCGGCGTCGTCGGCGATCCGGCGCAGCCGCTCGACCTCCTCGCGGCGCCGCGGCACCTGGACCGGCGCGCTGGCCACGCGCGCGTACATGCAGCCGAGCAGGGTCCGGACGAACTCCAGGCCGGAGGGGTAGAGCAGCAGGGCGCTGTGCCCCGAGAGCCCCTCGGCCGCGAAGGCGGCCGCCCGCGTGCGGGCGGCGCCGTGCAGGCCCCCGTAGGTGAGTGTCTCGTGGGGGTCCTCGCCGTTGCGCAGGAAGACATAGGCGGTCTGGTCGGGCTGCTGCTCGCCGCGCAGCCGCAGGGCGTGCGCCAGCGTGTCCACGTCCGCGGTCGGACGCGGTCCTGTGATGGTCACGGGTCGGAACTCCTCATGGATGAGGGGACTTCGAGCGGGGTGAGGTCGTCGGGGCCGGTGCCCGCGCTAGCGCGCCATGGGCACCGGGGCCAGCATCTGTTCCAGGGCCGCCAGCACGTTCTTCGTCGCCGCCGCGGCGGCCGGGACGATGTCGGCCATGAGGAGATATCCGTGCACCAGGCCCGGAGCGGGCACGTGATGCACCTCGACGCCGTCGGCGGCCAGCCGCACCGCCAGCTCGACACCTTCGTCGTGCAGCGGGTCGAACTCGGCCGTGCCGATCACCGTGGGCGGCAGCCCGCGGTGATCGGCGCCCAGCAGGTCGATCGCCGGGTCCGTGCGGTGCGCGGGGTCCGGCACGTACTGGTCGTAGTACCAGCGCAGGTCGTCGACCTCCGAGAGGTACCCCGAGCCGTATGTGCGGACGGACTGCGACCGTAGCTCCGGATCGGCCGGCGGGTACACCATCAGCTGCGCGGCGAACCGAATGCCGCCGCGGTCGCGGTGGTGCATCGAGATCCCCATGGCCAGGGCCCCGCCCGCACTGTCCCCGGCGATCACGTGGTGGCGGCCGGGGAAGGTGCGGTCCGCCCACTCGGACGCGGCGATGCCGTCCCGGAGCGGGCCGGGGTGCGGATGCTCCGGCGCGCGGCGGTAGTCGACGGAGACGACGACCGCGCCGAGTCCGGCGGCGACACGACGGCAGACCGGGTCGTGCGTGTCGACGTCACCGACCGTCCAGCCGCCCCCGTGCAGGTACGTCACGAGACGCCCACGGTCGGTGGGCGGCAGATACGTCCGGACGCCGAACTCGCCGTCGCCGCCGTCGATCAGCTGGTCCTTCGTCTCGATGCCGGCGTCCCGCGCGGACGTGCCGCGCACCTGGGCGGCCTGCGCGGCGTAGCGGTCGCGCAGGCGTGCCACGGGGAGCGTGCGCGCCGGTTCGGGCCGGCCGCCCGCCTGCCATTGGATCAAGGCGTGGACGAAACGGTCCATGGCCAAGAGGGCTCTCCTTGAGTCACACCAGCGGAGGATTCAACGGTTTGAATCCGCGCAGCCGGCTGTACATGTGGTACGGGTACGGCGCGGTGACCGAGCTGGCCTTGTCGAGCCGGGACAACTGCTCGGTGTCCAGCTGCCAGCCGATCGCGCCGAGGTTGTCCCGCAGCTGTTCCTCGTTGCGCGCACCGATGATGACCGTCGCCACGGTCGGCCGGGTCAGCAGCCAGTTGAGCGCCACTTGAGGCACGGTGCGGCCGGTCTCCGCGGCGACGTCGTCGAGCACGTCGACCAGGTCGTAGAGCCGCTCGTCGTCGATGGGCGGCGCGGCCGCGGCCGTACGGTGCAGCCGGCTCGCCTCGGGCAGCGGCTGCCCGCGGCGGATCTTCCCGGTCAGCCGGCCCCAGCCCAGCGGGCTCCACACCACCGCGCCGATGCCCTGGTCGTGGGCGAGCGGCATGAGCTCCCACTCGTAGTCACGGCCGGCCAGCGAGTAGTAGACCTGGTGCGCCACGTACTTGGGGAAGCCGCCCCGGTCCGCGGCGGCCAGCGACTTCATCAGCTGCCAGCCGGCGAAGTTCGAGGCCCCCACGTAGCGGATCTTGCCGGCGCGGACCAGGTCGTCCAGGGCCGCGAGCGTCTCCTCGACCGGGGTGCCCGCGTCGAAGACGTGCAGCTGGAACAGGTCGATGTGGTCCACGCGCAGCCGGCGCAGCGAGCCCTCGACCGCCTTGATCAGCCGGGACCGGCCCGTGCCCATCTCGCCGGGCCCGGGGCCGGTGGGGGTGCCCGTCTTGGTGGACACCAGCACCCGGTCCCGGCGTCCCGCGATCGCCGCGCCGAGCAGTTCCTCCGACGTGCCCTCCGAGTACACGTCCGCGGTGTCGAACATCGTCACACCCGCGTCCAGACAGATGTCGACCATGTCCCGCGCCTGCCGTGCGTCGGTGTCGCCCCAGGCGCTGAACAGGCTGCCGCGGCCGCCGAACGTGGCCGCGCCGAGACTCAGGACCGGAACGTGCAGGCCGGAGGCTCCGAGCCGTCGGTATTCCATGACCGTCTCCTCTCCACGGACCGCGCGGTCACCAGTCGATGAGCGTGAGGGAGACGGAGAACCCGCCGCCCATGCCGAGCATCAGGACCTTCTCGCCCCGGCGCAGCGCCCCGGAGCGGGCCGCCTTGTCGAGGGTGAGCGGGACCGACGCGGAGCCGACGTTGCCGAACTCGCCGACCGTGCGGTGCAGCGTGGCGCCCGGCAGGTCGAGCTTCGACCACAGGTCGTCGAGCATGACCCCGTTGGCCTGGTGCGGGACGAGGTGGGCGATGTCGGCCGGCTGCACCTCGCAGTCGTGCAGGAACTGCTTCACGAGCCCGGGCACCGTGTTGACGATGAAGTCCCGGACGGTGCGCCCCTCCATCGAGAAGTACTGCAGGCCGGCGGCGTGCGCCTCCGGGTCGTGCGGCCGCCTGCTGCCTCCCGCCGGCACGACGACGAGGTCGGACATGTCGCTGTACATGTGGAACGTCGTCGTACGGATCCCGCGGTCGGCGTCGCCCGGGCCGATGACCGCGGCGCCGGCGCCGTCGCCGAACAGGATCACGGTCTTCTTGTCGGCCGGATCGAGGATCTGCGAGTACAGGTCGGCACCGATGACCAGCCCGTAGCCGCCGGACCTGGCGATGATCCCGTGGGCCACGTCGAGGGCGAAGGAGAAGCCGGCGCAGACCGCGTTCAGGTCGAACGCCGAGACGCCGGGCGTGGCCCCGCCGAGGTTCTGGTGCACGAACACCGCGGTGGCCGGCTGCTTGTGGTCCGGGGTCGAGGTCGCGACGACGATGGTGGACAGCTGGTCCGCCGTGATCCCCGCGGCGTCGAGGGCCCGGCGCGCGGCGCCGGTGGCGAGGTCCGAGGTGGCCTGCCCCGGTGCGGCCCAGCGGCGTTCGCGGATGGCGGTCTTGCGGACGATCCAGGCGTCGTCGACCCCGGCGGGCGTACCGACCTCGGTGTTGGAGACCACGCGGTCCGGGACGTACGACCCGGTGCCGAGTATCGCGACAGGTGCTGAAGGCACAGGCATCGGCGGACTCATTCCGTGACGTCGGCGGGCAGGGCGAAGTCCGTGGTGGCCTCGGACCACTCCGGTACCGACTCGATCTCCAGCACCGCCACGGTCAGCGAATAGCCGCCGCCGGCACTGACCAGGAGCACCAGGTCGCCCTCGCGGACGTGCTTCTTCTCCACGATCCGCGCCACGCCCGCGAGCAGGTCGCCCGCGCCCAGGTGCCCGGTGTAGCGGCCCCAGTCCATCAGCGAGCGGTCGGCCGTGATGCCCAGCGGCTGGAGGAACTGGGCGTCCATCAGACCGTGCCCCATGTTGGGCATCAGGATCTTGGCGAAGTCGTCCAGCTTGTGCCCGGTCTTGTCGAGCACGGAGCGGACGATGTCCTGCAGCGCCACCTCGGCGCGCTGCATCACCGACTCCTTGCCGACCTTGGCCAGGTACGACTTCTTGGGCGCGCGCAGATCGTCGACCTTGGGCTGCGGGGCGGTGGTGAACGGGTGGTTGCCGCGGTGCAGCGGCTCCAGCGAGGCGTCGGTGTACGACTCGATGGCGTGGACGCGGGCGAAGCCGCCGGCGGTGGAGAGCACCATGGCAGTGGCCCCGTCGCCGACGACGATGCCGTACGCGCCCCGCCAGCGGTCCATGCCGGGCAGGCAGAACCGGTCCGACGTGGTGACCATGGCGCTCGTCCCGCGGCCGGCCTGCAGCTGGGACATCGCCAGGTCCATCGCGACCATGCCGCCGTTCGACAGCTGCTGCACGTTCACCGCGAACGCGCCGCCGGTGACGCCCAGTTCGCGCTGGATGTACGGGGCGGAGGTCCAGCAGTAGTCGCGGCCCTGGTGGTACACCGACGCGTGCACGAGCACGTCGAGCCGGCCGCCGACCACGTGCGCGGCACGGTCGAGCGCACGCCGTGCCGCGTAGGTCGCCATGTCGGGAACCGAGGTCTCGTCCGCGACGACCGGCAGGCAGAGCATTTTGTTCTCTTCGAAATCCTCGGCAGCGTACTTGCCGTCGGCCACGGCTTCTCTGGCCGATTCGGCGGGCGGAATCCAGGCGGCTGCCGACGTGATGTAGACAGGAGCGGTCATTCTTCATTTCCTCCGAGTTCGATGCCCGCGGATAGAATTCCTCCGCCGGAATACAGTTCACGCTACCAGCGCCGCCCCGATGGTCCGCATATTAAATTCTCACGCCTCGTACTCAATAATTCATCGGGCGGGGTCACAGGGGGATGTTGCCCCGGTGCAGCCGCGGCGCCGGGACCGATTCGTTGCGCAGCGCGCGCAGGGCCCGGGCGATGTGCGTACGCGTGGACGACGGGGTGATGACCGCGTCGATGAAGCCGTGCTCGGCCGCCACGTACGGCGTGCAGTAGCGGTCCTGGTACTCCCGCTCCAGTTCCGCCCGGACCGCCTCGACGTCGCCGCCCTCGGCCTGCACCTGCGCCAGCCGGCGGCGGTGCACGATGCTCGTCGCGCCCGGCGCACCCATGATCGCGATCTCCGCGGTGGGCCAGGCCAGGTTGACGTCGGCGCCGAGGTGCTTGGAGCCCAGCACGTCGTACCCGGCGCCGTACGCCTTGCGCGTGATCACGGTGACCATGGGCACCGTCGCCTCCGCGTAGGCGTAGATCAGCTTCGCGCCGCGCCGGATGATCCCGCTCCACTCCTGGGCGGTGCCGGGCAGGAAGCCGGGCACGTCCACGAACGTCAGGACCGGCACGTTGAACGCGTTGCAGGTCCGCACGAAGCGCGCGGCCTTCTCGGCGGCGTCGATGTCCAGACAGCCGGCGAAGTGCAGCGGCTGGTTGGCGACGATGCCGACGCTGTGGCCCTCGACGCGGGCGAAGCCCACGAGGATGTTGCGCGCGAACAGCTCCTGGACCTCCAGGAACTCGCCGTCGTCGACCACACCCTCGATCGCCTCGTGCATGTCGTACGGCTCGGTCGGCGAGTCCGGGATGAGCGAGTTCAGCTTCTTCTCAAGATCCAGCGGGGCGCGGTCGACCAGCGGCTTGCCCGTCCAGTCCATGGCGTCGAAGACCGGGGCCTCGCAGGCGTTGTTGTCGGGCAGGTGCGACAGCAGCACCCTGACGTAGGAGATGGCGTCCTCCTCGTCGGTGCCCAGGTAGTGCACGTTTCCCGACTTCGTGCTGTGTGTCCTGCCGCCGCCGAGGTCCTCGAAGCCGACGTCCTCGCCGGTGACCGTCTTCACCACGTCGGGGCCCGTGATGAACATGTGCGAGGTCTGGTCGACCATCACCACGAAGTCGGTGAGCGCGGGGGAGTAGGAGGCGCCGCCCGCGCAGTACCCCATGATCAGCGAGATCTGCGGGATCTGGCCCGACGCCTGCACGTTGCGCTGGAAGATCTCCCCGTACATCGCCTGGGACTCCACACCCTCCTGGATGCGGGCGCCGCCCCCGTCGTTGATGCCGATGAGCGGCCGTCCCGTCTTCATCGCCAGTTCCATGATCTTGAGGATCCGGCGGCCGTGGACCTTGCCGAGCGAGCCTCCCTTGTAGCTCGCGTCCTGGCTGAAGACGCAGACGGTGCGGCCGTCGATCTCCCCGTACCCGGTGATCACGCCGTCGCCGTACTCGCCGTCCGCGTCCGCCTCCGACTCGGGGCGCGCGAACGTGTCGATCTCGACGAACGAACCCGGGTCCAGAAGGAGATCTATGCGCTCCTGAGCGGTCAGTCTGCCCTTGGAATGCTGTTTCTCGGCCATCCGGACCGAACGTGCGCCAATGGCTTCACGGCGTCGATGCAGATCGTCGACCGCATCTCGCATGGTGCCCATTCTGCCCCCTCTATCGGGTCATCAATGGTCCCCAGTCCTGACGGGGATTCGGATGATATATCTGGGGCGTGGGCGCGGGCTCGCGAAAATGAATTACCAATACAAATGCGTGAGGAATTCACAGAGCGCTGTGCATGTTCAACTGCCCACGGAAGACAGTTGAACGGTCAGCTCGACTCCGCGTCCGGTGTCCGCGGTCTCTGCGCCAGGGCCTGTGCGAGCAGGCCGTCGACGAAGGCGCGCAGCCCCTGCGCGAAGGTGTCCTGCCCGGCCAGTGCCCCCCACCGGCCGGCGACGGCGGCCAGGTGCGGGTGCCGGAGCGGGCCGGCGGCGCCTCCGAAGTAGGCGTTGAGGAGCGTGGGGTCCCGCTCGTCCATCTCGCGGTGGCGGGTGTGTGTGCGCACGAGGATCTCGCCGACCGTGTAGTACCAGATGCTGCGGAAGATCCGGACGGACTCCTCCGGGGGGCACCCGGCGTCGACGACCCCGCCCAGGATCGTCTCGACCAGCCACAGGAACGAGTCGCCGAGCCGGGCGATGAACCCGTCGGTGGTGAGGACCTCCGCCGCCCAGGGCCAGGCCGCCAGGCCGTCGTGGATCGCGACACCGGCCGTGACGATCCGCTCCCGCGGCTCGCTCGGCAGCTCGGGGTGCGGAATCTGCTCCGCGTACTCGTGGATCAGCAGGAACAACAGGTCCTGCTTGTCCCGCACATGTGAGTACAGGGTCGTCGCCCCGACGCCGATCTCGGACGCGAGCCGGCGGATCGTGAGCTTCTCCCAGCCGTACTCGTCGATGAGCCCGCGGGCCGCGGCCAGGATCTGCTTGCGGGAGGTCACAGGGGGTCGGCCGACGGGCCGGCGTGATGTGTTCGATCGGGGCATCGCCCCATCATGCCCCGCCGCGAAACCCGGTGTACGACCTGCGCGGTCGACACCCCGCCGTCCTCGCTGCTAATTTCGGAACACGTTCGGAAACTCAATCGGCACAACCATGCGCAGAGGGGCTGGGTGCGGTGGCAAGTACGCAAGTAGCGAGTGAGAAGACGATGGTCGCGAGCGGCGCGCGGCCCGGGACCACCCTCGCCGCGGTGTCCGTCGTGCAGTTCATGGTGTCGCTGGACCTGACGGTGGTGAACGTCGGACTTCCCCGGATCGGCAGCGGCCTCGGCTTCAGCGAGGTGGGCCTGACCTGGGTGATCCACGCCTACGCCCTCACCTTCGGCGGGCTGCTCCTGCTGGGCGGCAAGATCGCCGACCTGTACGGGCACAAGCGCGTGATGCTGTTCGGGCTCGGTCTGTTCGGCCTCGCCTCGCTCGTCGGCGGCCTCGCGCAGGCCCCCGCCCAGCTGGTGGCCGCCCGCGCCGCGCAGGGCATCGGGGCCGCGGCCCTGGCGCCGGCCGCGCTCGCGCTGCTGGCCTCGACGTTCCCCGGTGGCAAGCAGCGGGTGAAGGCCTTCGGCGTCTGGAGCGCGGTGAACGCCTCCGGCGGTGCCGTCGGCGTCCTGGTCGGCGGTCTGCTCACCGAGTACGCGGGCTGGCAGTGGGTGATGTACATCAACCTGCCGATGGCCGCCGTCGCGCTGGCCCTGGCCTGGCGTGGCATCGCCGCGGACCAGCCCGCCGCGCGCCGCGGCCGCCCGGACGTGCTCGGCGCCGTGCTGGCCACGGCGGGTGCCGCACTGCTCGTGTTCGGCGTCATCCGCACCGACCGGTACGCCTGGACCTCGCCGGTCACCGTGTCGACCCTGGTGGTCGCCGCCGCCCTGCTGGTCGCGTTCGTCTACGTCGAGAAGACCACCCGCCGGGACCCGCTGATCCGGCTCGGCCTGTTCGCCAGTCGCTCGGTCGCGGGGGCCAACACCTTCACGTTCCTGTTCGGCGGCGCCATGGCCTCGGCCCTGTACTTCGTCTCCCTCTACCTGCAGCGGGTGCTGGGCGGCAGCCCGGCCAAGAGCGGCGCCGAGTTCCTCCCGTTCATGGTGGGTGTGGTCGCCGGCTCCACCCTCGCCGTCAAGTTCGGCTACAAGTTCGCCCCCCGGAACGTGCTGATCACCGGTGGCACGCTGGCCGCGCTCGGCTACGCCTGGTTCGGCCTGATGCGTGCCGACGGCTCGTTCCTGGTCGACGTCCTCGGCCCGTCCGTCCTCGCCAGTGTCGGCATCGGCCTGTGCCTCGCGCCGGCCGTCTCCATCGCCACCGGGGACGTCGCTCCCCACGAAGCGGGCATCGCCTCCGGCATGCTCAACAGCACCCGCCAGATCGGCGCCTCGCTGGGGCTCGCCGCCCTCGGCACCGCGGCAGCCGACCGCAGCGGAAAGTCCGTCACTCCTCAAGCCCTCGACGACGGATACGCGCTCGGGATGACGGCCGGTGCTGTCATCCTGGTCGTGGCGGTCCTCATCGCGCTCTTCGTCCTGCCCCGGCCCGACCGCGGCGGCGCCGACGGAGCGGGCGCCGGCTGACGCCACGTGCCCCCCGGCGTGGTACCCCTAGGTCGGCACACGGCGAACGCGGCCCCTGACGGTGAAGGTTCTCGGAAGCCTTGACCGTGTACAGGGGCCGCGTTCGTGTGACACCACGGGCGACGGGGCCGGTGTCGTCCGAGCAGGGCGGACGCGCGTTCGAGAGGTCGTCGCCGGGTCCGCGGCGGGCCGCCATGCAGACGACGTACATATTTCAGCCAGTCGGTTTCCCCAGAATGGCGAGCGTCGTGGAACTACATAGGGGGACCGCGTGGGAATCGATGTATTGGTGTCCGACGACCGGCATCTGTCCCGTTTCGCGCTCGCTGCATTGCTGGAGCGACACGAAGGGGTACACGTCGTCGGGTCCGCGGAAAGCAACTTCGCCGCCCTGGAGTTCGCCGAACTGCACAGGCCGGACGTGTCCATCATCAGCTTCGAGGGCGAGGACGGCGAAGCGATCTCCATTGCCGAGAAGATTGCGGATCTCGGCTGCCGGAGCATGCTGCTGGCCACCGCGGTGACGCGTTCGGTCGTCCGCCAGGCTTTCGCCACCGGAATCGGCGGGATTGTCGAGCGGAGTGTGTCACCGCGTCAGTTCGTCGAGGCCATTCACCGGGTGCACCAGGGTGAGCGGGTCTTCGACGCGGAGTTGACGGTCGCCGCGCTGAACAACAGCGACTGCCCTTTGAACAGGCGTGAGTTCACCGTCCTTGAGTACGTCGCCCGGGGTGACACGGTCGTCGAGATCGCGGCAGGGATGCACCTCTCTCAGGGAACCGTACGCAACTACCTCTCCTCCATGGTCGCGAAGCTGGGCGCGCGCAACCGGATCGACGCACTGCGCATTGCCCGGGATTCACGCTGGATCTGATCGCCCGAGCACCCGGCACGAGTGTTCAACTGCTCGTCGGGAATCAGTTGAACTCACCCGCCCCACCACGGTTCCACGATCGACGGCGCCGATCAATTCACGTGCCCGCGGCGGTGCCTGACCGGCACTCCGGGACTAGTGCGCCCAACCGATCTGTGTTTCTAATGGACGAGCCTTCGTCGGACAGTCGTGGGTAGGACCGTGCCGCGCGAATTGATGCGCTCAGGATGGGGTCTGCGATGCCTGCGTCGATCAAGTGGAATACAGCGGCACTTCTGCCGGGATCCGGTTTCGCGGACCTTCCGAAGAAACGTTCCGCAGTGCCCTGGCCGGCCTTTCCGGCGCTCCCGCCGTTTCCTTGGGCCCGGTGACCTGGTGAAGGTACTTCAGGAGGTGAATCACCCATGGTGACCACGGGATCCCCCCTGCGCATACAGCTTCTCGGACCGGTGCGCGCGTGGTGGAACGAGGCGGAGGTCGCGCTCGGCCCGCCCAAGCAGCGGGCCGTGCTGGCCCTGCTGGCCAGCCGCGCGGGCGATGTCGTGGGCGTCGAGAACATCGTGGACGCCGTGTGGGGCAGCGACCTCCCGCACACGGCCGCGGGCGGTGTGCACACCTATGTGGCCGGGCTGCGGCGGGCGTTGGAGCCCGGGCGCCGCAAGCGGGCGGCCGGCCTGCTGCTCACCTCCGAGTCGGGCGGGTACTGCCTGCGGGTGGACCCCACGGCCGTGGACGCCGTGGTCTTCGCCCGCAGCCTCGGCGACGCGCGCAGGTCACGCGGCCGGGGCGACGTCGGGGCGACACTGCGGCTGTACGAGCAGGCCCTGGCCGGCTGGCGCGGCGAGGCGTTCTCCCGGGTCCCCGGCCCCTTCGCCGCGATGGAGCGCGACCGGCTGCGGGACCTGAGGCTGACCGCGGTGGAGGAGTGGGCCGAGGACATGCTGGCGGCGGGCCGGCACGCCGAGCTGGTCACCGAACTGCCGGCGACGGTGTCCGAGGAACCGCTGCGCGAGAAGCTGCGCTGGCTGCTGATGCTGGCGCTCTACCGCAGCGGGCGCCGGGTGCACGCGCTGTGGACGTACGACGAGACCCGGGAGCTGCTGTTCAGGGAACTCGGCATAGAGCCCGGTGCCGATCTGCGCACCCTCCACCAGCAGATCCTGTCCGGGCACCCCGAGCTGCGCGCGCCCGGCGCCGATCCCGCGTCCCTGCTGCTCGCGGGCCGGGAGACCGCCTTCCACGGCGCGCCCAAGCCGGCCCAGCTCCCGCCGCTGGCACGTGAGTTCGTGGGACGCGCGACAGAACTCGCGCGGCTGGAGGAGTGGGTCGACAGCGAGCTCTCGCACGGCGGCGCCTGGACGCCGGTCGCGGTGGTCGACGGCCCGGCCGGCGCCGGCAAGTCGGCGCTGGTGCTGCGGCTGGCCCACCGGCTCACCGACCGCTTCCCCGACGGCCAGCTGTACGTGGACCTGTGCGGCACCGGGCCGCAGGGCCGGCCGGTCAGCGCCGACGACGCCCTCGGCCAGCTCCTGGGCGGCCTCGGTGTCGACGGCTCGCGGATGCCGTCGGGCGTGGCCGCCCGCGCGTCCCTCTACCGCAGCCTGCTGCACGGCCGGCGGATGCTGGTGATCTTCGACGACGCCCACGACGCGGATCAGCTGCGACCGCTCATCCCCCGGGGCTCGTCCTGCGTCCTCGTGACGAGCCGGCAGCGCTTCAGCGGGCTCGCGGCGCGGGACGGCGCGCACCTGGTCACGATCGGGCCGCTGACCGAGGAGGAGGGCACGCGGCTGCTGATCCGGCTCAGCGGGGGACGCATCGAGGGGCCCGGTCCGGTCACCGAGCGCCTGATGGCGCTGTGCGGCGGGCTTCCGCTGGCGCTGCGCATCGTCGCCGAGCAACTGGCGGTCAATCCCGACGTGCCGCTCGACGCGCTCGTCGAGCAGTACGCGACCGCACCCGGACGGCTCGAACGGCTCACGGTGCAAGGTGACGCGGCGGCCGGCCTGCCCCGTGTCTTCGAGGCGTCGTAACGGGCGCTGCCCGAGGCCGCGGCGCGGACGTCGCGCCGTCCCGGCCCGCACACCGGTTCGGCGCCGGCGGACAGCGCCGCGGCGCTCGCGCGCCCGGACCGGTGCGCCGCCCGTAGGCTGCCCCACGCGTACCGCTGCCACGGCCCCGTCGGCATCCACCCCCTGCGGAGTCTGCGCTCGAAGCCCGCTCTACGCCCGCTTGAGCCTCCCCTAATAAAACGGAGCAGTCGGTTTCTTTCCGGGTATCGTCGTGTCATGAAGCCAGAACCGGAGATGCCTCAGGAGGCGCTGATGCTCGACGCGTTAACGGCAGGCAGGCCCACGGCGCCCGCGTCCGGCGCCTTCGACCAGCCCGTGTCGGAACTGGTGCCCATCGCGTCCTTGGTGACGTCGGATTCGCCGCGTATCGCGGGGGAGGACGCGGAGCACGTCGAGGCGCTGGCCGAGACGCGCAATCCGCTGCCGCCCATCGTGGTCCACCGGCCGACCATGCGGATCGTCGACGGCGTGCACCGGCTGCGGGCGGCGGTGCTGCGCGGCGAGGACTCCATCGAGGTCCGGTACGTGGAGGGTTCGGCCGAGGACGCGTTCGTCCTGGCCGTCCGGCTCAACGCCGAACACGGCATGCCGCTCTCGCGCCGGGACCGGCTCTCGGCGGCCGAGCGCATCATCGACAGCCACGCCCACTGGTCGGACCGGCGCATCGCGGAGGTGACCGGCCTCGCGCCGGCCACGGTCTCCTCGCTGCGCAGGCGTTCAACTGCCCACGTCGGCCAGTTGAACGCGCGCACCGGACGCGACGGCCGGTCCCGGCCCGTCAACAGCGCGGCCGGCCGGCGCCGCGCGGGCCAGGTCATCGCGGAACGCCCGAACGCCTCGCTGCGCGAGATCGCCCAGGAAGCCGGTATCGCGCTCGCGACCGCCCGGGACGTCCGGCTGCGCATCCGGGAAGGAAAGGACCCGGTGCCGCCCAAACTGCGGGAAGCCGCGCAGGAAAGCAATCTGCCGGGCGCGCGTGCGGTGCGCAAGCGGCCGGTGGCGCAGGAACCCGAACGTGTTGTCCGGGCCCGGCCGGAACCGGCCCTCATCTCGGACGCCGGACGGCTCGTGAACCTGCGCAAAGATCCCTCGCTGCGCTTTTCCGAGGCGGGCAGGGCGCTGCTCCAGCTCCTTGCGACCAACGCGCTCGACGACGAGAAGTGGAGGTGGCTGATGGGTGCGGTGCCGGAACACCGGAACGCCGACATCGCCCGGGCCGCCAGGCACTGCGGCGAGCGTTGGCTCAGTTTCGCCGAAGGTCTGGAACACGGCGGCGGCGCGCGCACGGGCCGGGCCGTGTGAGCCGGGGCGTGTCTTGCACCGTTCAGTTCCTGCTGGGTACCGTTTCCGAAATCCCCCGGGCGAGTTCGCCGGTGAAGCGCAATACTTCATCGGCGAACTCGTTTATTCATGCCACGCCCGATGCGATGTCGGCCGTATTCGTCGGACCTGATTCCGAGGACCTGACCCGAGGACCGGATTCCGAGAAATTCCGCACGCCTCGTGGCGCCCTCTTCCCGGCCCTCACGGAGGCCCCCTCCCCCTCCTCCCGGGCAGGCCCGGCGGCCGGGGCGGGCTCTGCGGATCACCGTCCCGGCCGGAGACGGACTGATAGCATACGAACTCGACGGTTTCTTTTTGCTCCGGGCGGCGTGGGGGGCTCGGGCCAGGGCGAGGAGGTGTGACGTGGCGCAACAGGAACGGGCGTTCCGGACGCGACGTACGATCCTGACCGCTGCTGCCGAGGTCTTCGACGAACTCGGCTACGAGGCGGCCACCATGTCGGAGATCCTGGGTCGGTCCGGTGTCACCAAGGGTGCGCTGTACTTCCACTTCCCCTCCAAGGAGCAGCTCGCCAAAGAGGTGCTCCAGGAGAACGTGCAGGTCGTCCCGGACGTCCCGGAGCAGCGGCTGAAGCTGCAGGAGGCCGTGGACCGGGGCATGCTGCTCGCTCATCTGATGGTGCGTGATCCGGTACTGCGCGGCGGCGTCCGGCTCGCCCTGGAGCAGGCCGGGCACGGCAAGGTGGACCGCAGCGTGCCGTTCCTCGCCTGGTCCCTGGCGAGCCGGCAGATGTTCGAACAGGCCAAGCAGCAGGGGGAGTTGCAGCCCCACATCGACCCCGGGGCGCTCGCGGACGTGTTCGTCGGGGCGTTCGCGGGTGTTCAGCTGATGTCGCAGGCGCTGACGGGGCGCGCGGATCTGGACGAACGCGTCGCCTCGCTGTACCGCGTCCTGATGGCGGGCGTCGCCGTCCCGAGCGTCCTGGTCCAGCTGGACGTCGCCGAGGACCGCGGGGCCCGGGTGAACCAGGCCATCGAGCAGGAGCGGCAGGCCAGGGGGGAGACCCCGCCCGACCACACGGCACGCCTCGTCGGGCACGGCTGACGTACGACAGGATCGACCCGCACGGCAATTCCGAGTCACGGCGCGAGTCCACGCAAGGACGGAGTGCAGCAATGGTGGTATCGACCTGCCCCTACGCCGTAGATCTGACGGGCAGCCATCTGGTGGAGGAGGCCGCGGAGCTCCGGGGGCACGGTCCCGCGGCGCGGGTCGAGTTGCCCGACGGCGTCCTGGCCTGGGCCGTGACGCGGCACGCGTACGCCAAGCGGCTGCTGGTGGACCCCCGGATATCCCGGGACGCCCGCCGGCACTGGCCGAGCTTCGCCGACGGGCGGATCGGCGAGGACTGGCCCCTGTACCACTGGGTCAGCGCGGAGAACATGCTCTCGGCCTACGGGCAGGAGCACTCCCGGCTGCGCAGGCTGATCGCAGGGGCGTTCACGGCGCGCCGCAGCGCGGCCATGCGGCCCCGCGTCGAGACCCTGACAGCCGCCCTGGTGGACTCCCTCGCGGCCCGGCCGGCCGGCCGGACCGTGGACCTGATCACCGAGTTCGCGCTCGAACTGCCCGTCCAGGTGATCTGCGAGCTGTTCGGGGTCTTCGACGAGGGCGACCGGCAGGCACTGCGCCACGGGCTCAGCGAGTCCATGCGCACCTCGGCCACGGCCGAGGAGGTGCGGGCGGCCCAGGCGAGCCTGCACGAGGTGCTGGTCCGGCTCGTGGCCGTCAAGCGGCTCGCGCCGGCCGACGACCTGGCCTCCGCCCTGATCGCGGCGCGGGACCAGGACGGGACCCGGCTGAGCGAGGGCGAACTCGTCGACACGCTGCTGCTGATGATCGGTGCCGGCCACGAGACCACGGTCAACCTCCTCGGCAACGCGATCGTCGAACTCCTCTCCCACCCAGACCAGTTGCAGCATGTGCGCAGCGGCGCGGCCGACTGGGAGGCGGTGGTCGAGGAGACGCTCAGGATGCGCGGGCCCGCGGCGTTCGTCCCGTTGCGGTTCGCGGTCGAGGACATCGACCTCGGCGAAGGGGTGGTCATCCGCCAGGGCGACCCCGTGCTGATCTCCTTCGCGGCCACCGGCCTCGACCCGGACGAACACGGCCCCGACGCCGAGGAGTTCGACGTGCTGCGCGGCGAGCGACGCGATCACCTCGCCTTCGGACACGGCGCGCACCACTGCCTGGGCGCCTCACTGGCCCGACTCGAAGCGCGCGTCGCCCTGCCCGCGCTGTTCGAGCGCTTCCCCCGCATGCGCCTCGCGCGGCCGGCGGCGGAGCTGGAGGCGACCGTCTCCTTCATCACCAACGGCTACCGCAGCGTGCCCGCGGTGCTCACCCCGGAGCCCGGCCGATGATCGCGGTCACCGGCGCCACCGGGACGGTGGGGGGCCTGGTGGCCCGGCTGCTCGCAGACGACCGTCCGGTACGGCTGCTCGCGCGCGACCCCGCGCGGGCCGCGGAGCTGGGGATCCCCGGCGAGGCCGTGGCGGCCGACTTCGGCGACCCCGCCTCGCTCGTCGCCGCACTGGCGGGCGCGCACGCGCTGTTCGTGGTCACGGCGAACCCGCTGCAGCCCGAACACGACCCGAACCTCCTGGCCGCCGCGCGCGAGAGTGGCGTACGGCACGTCGTGAAGCTCTCCGCCCTGGCCGTGGCCGACGAACGGGCCGACGACCTGATCACCCGGTGGCAGCGACGGAACGAGGACCTCGTGCGGGCCTGCGGCCTGCCGTGGACGATCCTGCGGCCCCGGTCCTTCATGTCCAACTCCCTGGCCTGGGCCTCGTCGATCCGTACGCGGGGCGTCGTCCAGGCCGCCGACGGCACGTCACGCAACGCGTGCGTCGCCCCGGAGGACATCGCCGCCGTCGCCGCGCTGGCCCTGACCGGCGGCGCGGGCGAGGGCATGACCTACCCGCTGACGGGCCCGGAGGCACTGTCCGCGGCCGAACAGACCGCCGTACTGGCCGAGGTGCTCGGCCGCCCGGTGCGGTTCGTGGGCACGACCCCGGAGCAGGCGTACGAGGCCTGGTCCAGGCGGTATCCCGAGCCCGTCGCCCAGGCCCTGCTGCACAGCGCGCGCCGGCAGCGGGACGGTGCCAAGGAACTCGTCGACCCCACGGTCGAAAAGCTCCTCGGCCGCCCGGCGCTGACCTACCGCGACTGGGCACACCAGCACCGGCACGACTTTCTCTGACCCGCCCTCCCGCCTCGCCCGCCCGGACCCCGGGCGGGCCGCACGTCCGGGCCGACGCCGACGGAAGGATGCCCATGTCCAGCCCTCCCTGCGAAGTGCTGATCGTCGGCGGCGGTCCGGTCGGCATGCTGCTCGCCGCCGAACTCGGCGCGTACGGCGTCGCCACGACCGTCGTCGAAGCGCGGCGGACCACGTCCGACGAGCCCAGGGCCGGCACGCTGCACGCCCGGACCGTCCAGTCCCTCGCCCGGCGCGGGCTCGCCGTCGGCGCCTCCGACGCGGCGGGCGGGGGCGGCGAGCCGTTCCACTTCGCGGGCCTGCCCGGGCTGTCCATCACCGCCCCGGCCGCGGAGCCGGCGGTCCTCGTCAAGCGGTCCCAGGCGGATCTGGAGCGCCACTTCGAGGCCGTGGCCCGCGAGCGCGGGGTGCGGGTGCTGCGGGGGCACCGCGCGGTGCGGATCGAGCAGGATCCCGGCGGCGTCCAGGTCGTCGTCGCGGCGGACGGCGGCACGTGCCGGCTGCGGGCCTCCTACGTGGTGGGCGCCGACGGAGCCCGCAGCACCGTCCGCGAGCTGTGCGGCTTCGCCGCCGTCACCCATCCCGCGACCGTCTCCGCCCTGATGGGCCGGATACGGTTCACCGACCCGGCCGGCGTCCCGCTCGGGTGGCAGCGCACCGAACGCGGCTGGACCTCCGCCAAGTGCGACGAACAGGGCCGCGGCCGGCTGCTCACCCTGGACTGCCGCGGGCCGCACCCCGACCGCGCCAGCGCGCCCACCCTGGAGGAGCTGAGCGCCGAGGCCGCACGGATCGTGGGCCGGCCCGTGCCGCTCGCCGATCCGGTGCACCTGTCCCGGTTCAGCGACTTCTCCCGGCTCGTGACCGGCTACCGCCAGGGCCGGATCTTCCTGGCGGGCGACAGCGCGCACGTGCACTTCCCCGTCGGCGGGCAGGGACTGAACACCGGTCTGCTGGACGCCCTCAACCTGGGCTGGAAACTGGCCCACGCCCTGCGCGGCCGCGCGGGGAAGAACCTGCTGGACACCTACGACCGTGAACGCAGGCCCGCCGGACAGCGCGTGGTGGACAACACCCGGGCGCAGCTCGCGCTGATGCGACCCGGCCCCGAACTCGACCCGCTGCGCGCCCTGATGGCCGATCTGCTGCCGCTGCCCGAGGTCGCGAGGCGACTGGGCGGGATGGTCAGCGCCCAGGACACGGAGTACCGCGACGGGGCCGCCGCGCAGTCGGTCTGGGAGGGGCGGTTCCTGCCCAACCAGCCGCTGGCCGCGGGCGCCACCGACCTGATCGCCCTGCTGGGAGAGGGCCGGCCGGTGCTCCTGCTGGGCGACGGCGCCGACCGGCCGGGCGGCGCGGAGGGCTGGGCCCACGTGCTGCGCACCGCCAGGGCCGCCGGGCCGCTGCCGGACGCCGACGCCGTGGTGGTGCGCCCGGACGGGTATGTGCTGTGGGCCTCCGACGGCGGGGAACTCGCCGGGACGCTGCGGCAGTGGTTCGGTGAGCCGCGCGAGGAGTTCTCCCGCCCCGCTTTCGCCGGCGCCGACCGCTCAGCCGACCTCGGCCGGTGTCTGATGGGCTACCAGCTGGAGTTCCTGTGACCCCTCGGAAGAAGCCCTGAGGATCGACTGCTGCAGCCGCTGCACCGGCGCACTCGGCTCCAGCCCCAGGTCCCGCACGAGATGGCTGCGCAGCCGTTGGTAGACCCGCAGCGCCTCGCCGGGGCGGCCGGCCCGGTACAGCGCCAGCATGAACTGGCCGTACAGGCTCTCGTGCAGGTCGTACTGGTCGACCAGGACGGTGAGTTCGGGCAGCAGTTCGCGGTGCCGGCCGAGGATCAGGTCCGCCTCGATCCGCCGGTCGAGCGCGCACAGCCGGGCCTCCTCCAGCCGGCGGGCCTGCGCGTGGAGATGCCGGCCCGGCTCCACGTCGACGAGCGCGGGCCCCGTCCACAGGGCGAGGGCCGTGTGCAGCAGGCGGGCCGCGTTGCTGTGGTCGCCGGCCTCCATCGCCCGGTAGCCCTCGTTGCTCAGGCGCTCGAACTCGCGGAAGTCCAGCGTGCCGTCGGCCGTGTCGAGCAGGTAGCCGCCCGGCAGGGTGACCAGCACGTCCTTGGCCGTGCGCGCGGGCGCGCCGCCCGCCGTCCCGGGAAGGGCGGAGTCGATCAGCTCCCGCAGCCGCAGCACGTACGTCTGCAGCGTGGTGCGGGCGCTGCGCGGCGGGTGGGCGCCCCACAGCTCTTCCACCAGGACAGCGGGCGGCACGAGCTGGCCCGCCTTCAGGGCGAGCAGGGCGAGGACCTGACGCGGCTTCGGAGCGGTCGGGACGATCCGCGTACTGCCCAGCCGTGCCGCAAAGCCGCCGAGTACTTCAATCTCCATGTCTCTCCCCAGGTCCGTAGGCGCAAGGCCCGTAAGGGGCGCGCGATGTCTGGCGTGTCTCAGGGAACTCGGGACTTGCTTGACCACCAAATTAAACAGCACGCCCGGTTCTTTTTCCAGGGGGTGGGAAGGATTCGTGCGAGCGGTCTGCGCCTCCGGCGCGCCCGGGGTTCCGTTTTGGCCCCATCCTGCGAAACTTCACACGCCAAGCTGACAAACCGCATCGACGGTTTGTTAATCTTGGCGCAGTTGACGGGCGAGTTCTGCGAGACCGGCAGGTTCGCTCCGTACGGGGGCGTCATCTCCATGCTCCCACCACGGGTTCATGGAGCGGCTCGGGAGCTACGGAGCACCTCGATGGTCAAGCAGGAACGTGCCGTTCGGACCCGCAACGCGCTGATCACGGCGGCGGCCGAAGACTTCAGCCGGATGGGCTACAGCCCTTCCTCACTCCTGTCCATCAGCCGTCACGCCGGCGTGACGAGCGGGGCGCTGCACTTCCACTTCCCGACCAAGGTCGCCCTCGCCTCCGCGGTCATGACGGCCGCGGTCCAGCGCCTGCACGGGATCGTGGAGCGGTGCGAGAAGCGGATGCCCGAGGGCGCCGTGCTGCAGCTCCTGATCGACGCGGGCCATGAGCTGGTCCAGCAGCTGCGCGACGACGTGGTGCTGCGCGCCGGGTTCGACCTGGAGGGGGACCCCGGGTGCCCGCAGGGCGTCGGCGAGGTGCGCGCCCACTGGTACCGGTGGGTGCAGGCGACCCTGGAAAGCGCGCAGGAGGCGGGGGAGTTGCACCAGGGGCTGTCGGTCGAGCACGTGGCGAGCGCGGTGTTCGTGTGCACCGTGGGGATCCAGATGCTCGGCCGGCGGGACGCGAAGTGGGTCTCGCGCCGCACGCTGACCAGGTTCTGGTACCTGGTGCTGCCGCGGATCGCGGCGGGCGAGGACGGTCTGGACGCCGCGGGGTCCGGCTGAGGCCGCGCGCCGTCGTACGGATCAAACCGTACCGGCCGCTCGGTCCGTATGGGGGCTTCGTCGTGTCGGCCGAATGATGAATACGCCGTTAAGAGTCCGCTGAATTGCATTGCCGGCCGGAAGCGGGATTTCCGCTTCCGGAAACTGTGAGGTGAACGGCGCAGATTTTCCTCGGGGAGCACCTGAACTAAACCGGTGAGCCCGTATATTTCATGGGGCGCCCTTTCGAACCACGCAGTCAACCATCCTTGATCCGTCGGGAAGAGGGGATCCCATGACCCTGCTCGTTCGCCAGCAAGAGCCCACCCGCGCTCCCGCCTGGCAGGGAGTCGAGGACCTGCCGCAGCTCACCACCACCGTTCCGCGTGAGTACGTGCACCGCGCCTCACTCGCCGAGGTCTTCCTCACCGGATGCCGCCAACTGGGCGGCACCCACTTCGAGTTGACGGGGCAGTGGCCGCGCGCCCACACCTTCTTCACCAACGGTGACGGGACGCGGCACGACCCCATGCAGGCCGCCGAAACCATTCGCCAGGTCGGTCTGTTCCTCGCCCACTCGGAGTTCGGTGTGCAGCTGGGCCATCACTTCCTGCTGCGGGACATGGAGTTCTCCGTGTGCCCGGACAACCTGGACATAGGGGAGCGGCCCAGCGAGCTCATACTCGACGCCGCCTGCACCGACGTGAAGTGGCGAGGGAACCGCCTCGTCCAGTTCGCCATGAGCATCACCATCGAGCGCGAGGGACGTCTCGCGGCCCGCGGCAGCGGGCACTTCACCTGCGTCGCCCCGGCCGCCTACCGCCGTCTGCGCGGGTCGCGCACCGAGGCCGGCGCCGCGGCGCAGCCCCGTCCGCTGCCCGTCGAGCCCTGGCGGGTGGGCCGCTGCGCCGCCTCCGACGTCGTGCTGTCGGCCACCGACCAGCCGGGCCGCTGGCTGCTCAGCCCCGACCCCCGCCACCCCATCCTGTTCGACCACGGCGGCGACCACGTGCCCGGCATGGTGCTGATCGAGGCCGCCCGCCAGGCGGCCTGCGGGCTCGTGGAAGCCGGCGCGTTCCTCCCGGTGCGGGCCGCCACCGAGTTCCACCAGTACGCCGAGTTCGGCACACCGTGCTGGATCGACGCCGTCCTGGCGCCGCCGGCACAGCCGGGCATGCTCAGTGTGCATGTCCGGGGACTTCAGGACGGCAACGAGGTGTTCAGCACCCGGCTGGACGGGATGTGCCCGCAGAACGGCGAATCCACCGACCGGCCGGCCGGGGAAGAACAGCGTATTGATGCCTGACGGTCGCATCGGTTCGGGTATTCCGGTTCGGTGCATTCCGGTTCGGCGTATTCCGGTTCGATGCATTCCGGTTTCGGGATTCGGGCTGTGACGGGTTCTTCTGAGCCTGTCACAGCCCGAAGTTCCGTACCGGGCATTCCGGTTCGGGTGCGGAGGTCACCGACGGCGCGCTGCCGGCGCCGAGCGTCGCGGTGAGTCCGGCGTCGACGGGAAGGACGACCCCCGTGATCCAGCGCGACCTGGGGCCGGCGAGGAACAGGACGGCGTCACCCACGTCCCAGCCGGTGCCCTCGGTGGCGAGCGGGGCGGCGAGCCTGCGCTGTTCGCGGTCGCCGTCGTCGACGCCCTGGGAGTGGACCATCGGGGTGTAGACATAGCCGGGGGCGAGCGCGTTCACCCGGATGCCCTCGGGCCCGTGCTGGGCGGCCATGGTCCGGGTGAGGCCGACGACCGCGGCCTTGGTCGTGGGGTAGGCCACCGTCGGGTGCCCGCCGGTGAGGCCGACCGCCGAGGACATGTTGATGATCGACCCGCCGCCGGCGACGCGCATGCGCGGGATGGCGGCACGGGACATCAGCACCATGGAGTTCAGGTTCAGGCGCAGGCACCGGTCCCAGGCGTCGAGGTCCACGTCGACCACGGTTCCGGGCGGGCCGGCGACGCCGACGTTGTTGACCAGCACGTCGAGCCGGCCGAAGGCGTCCACCGTCTGCCGGACCACCCCGGCGCAGGCGTCCGGGTCGGTCACGTCGGCGGTGAGCGCGAGCACGTCCCCGCCCCGCTCGGCGACGAGTCGCCGGGTCTCCGTCATGTTCTCGGGCGCGGAGTCGACCACGACCACATGCGCCCCGGCCTCGGCGAGCAGCACCGCGGCGGCCCGGCCGTTGCCGATGCCCGGCGCGCGGGAGCCGCCGCCGGTGACGATCGCGACCTTGCCCCGCAGACCGAAGTCGATGCTCATGCCTGACTCCCCTTCCGGCCGGCCGGCTGCTCAGACCTGCCGGGCGCGGCCGGCCCAGTAGCGCTCGCGCAGGGCGCGCTTGAGGACTTTCCCGTTGGCGCTGCGCGGCAGCGAGTCGACGAACTCCACCCGCTTGGGCGCCCGGATGCCGCCCAGCGTCTTCCTGCACAGCGCGATCAGCTCGTCCTCGCGGATCCGGGCGCCCGGGTTGGGCTCGACCACCGCGGTGACCGCCTCTCCCCAGTCGTCGTGCGGCACTCCGATGACGGCACAGTCCTGCACGGCCGGGTGACTCCAGATCACCTGCTCGATCTCGCTCGGGTAGATGTTCAGACCGCCGGAGATGATCATGTCCTTCTTGCGGTCGGTGATGAACAGATAGCCGTCCGCGTCGAAGTGGCCGATGTCGCCGGTGTGCAGCCATCCGCCGACGACGGTCTCGGCCGTCTTGTCGGGCGCCGCGTAGTAGCCCTTCATGACGAGGTCCCCGCGGACACAGATCTCCCCGGACTGCCCCGCGGCGACGGCGCGTCCGTCCTCGTCCTGGATCTCCACGGTCACCAGCGGGTACGGCCGGCCGCACGAGGTCAGCCGGGAGTCGGGAGCCACGTTCCCGGCGACGAAGTGTTCCTCGGGGCGCATGAAGCAGACCCCGGCGAACGCCTCCACCTGGCCGTAGCACTCCATCAGGACCGGGCCGAACAGGCCGATGGCGCGCCGCAGTTTCTCGGCCGACATGGGGGCCGCGGCGTAGAGCAGGTAGCGCAGCGAGGACAGGTCCCGCCCGGTGAGTCCGGGTGTCTCCATCAAACGGTAGACGACCGTGGGCGCGAGGAAGATCTCGGTGACGCGGTGCCGCTCGATCGCGTCGAGGATCGCCGCTGGCTCGGCCCTGGGCAGCAGCACCACCGTGCCGCCGCGTGCCGTGGCGGCGAGGCTGATGACGCCGGACGCGTGGGCCATGGGCAGCGCGGCCAGGTTCACGATCGGGTCGTCGCCGCGGTACTGGAACGACATCATCAGGTGGGCCAGACACGTCGACAGGGACCGGTGCGTGTTCATCACGCCCTTCGGCGCACCGGTCGTCCCGCCGGTGGACGAGATGGCGACCACGTCGTCCATCTCGTGGTGCACGCGGGGTTTCGTGTCGGGCAGACCGGCGGTCCACTCGGCCAGCGCGGGGTTGCCGTCCGCCGCGTCGTCGAGACACACGTACTGCGCGACCTTCGGCAGCGAGGGCGCCAGCTCGGCCACGACCGGCGCCATCGAGGGGTGGTAGAACAGCACCTCGCAGTCGAACGCGTCGATCACGCGCCGCAGGTCGGCGGGGGGAGTGGTCGGGTTCAGCGGTACCCAGGCCAGCCCGGCCCGCCAGATGCCCAGCACGCCGATCCAGCCCCGCGCGTCGTTCGGGGACAGCACACCGGCCTTGGCCTCGCGGGTGAACCCCGACCGCAGCAGGGCGTGCGCGATGCGGCACGACAGCTTCCCCGCCTCGTCGAAGGTCCAGGTCCGCTCGCCGGACACGTACGCGACCGAGTCCGGGCTGTGCCGCCAGCCCCGGTCGAAGAAGTCGATGATCGCCATCAGGCCCCCAAGATCGTGATGGTGGCGACCGCTTCCTCGCCGGCGTAGAAGCCGCCGCTGTTGTCGGCGATCGCGATCCGTGCGCCGGGCACCTGCCGGACCCCGGCCTGACCGCGCAGTTGACCGACCAGCTCGTACACCTGGGCCAGGCCGGTCGCCCCGAGGGGGTGCCCCTTCGACTCCAGGCCGCCCGACGGGTTGACCGGCAGCCGTCCGCCCAGCGCGGTCACCCCGGCCTCGGCGGCCGCGCCGCCGGCACCGGGCTCGAACAGTCCGAGCAGTTCGGTCTGCTGGATCTCCCCGAACGCCGTGGCGTCGTGCAGCTCGGCCACGTCGATGTCCTGCGGGCCCAGGCCGGCCTGCTCGTAGGCGCGCAGCGCGGCCAGCCTGCTGATGTGCTGGTCCCACGCGGCCGGCGGGTGCGCCACGCCCGTGCCGACCACGCTCGCCAGGACCCGTACGCGCGCACCGCGCGAGGCCAGTCGGCGCAGCCCGCGCTCTCCGCACACCACCGCGGCCGCCGCCCCGTCGGTGATCGGCGCGCACATCGGCACGGTGAGCGGGAACGCCAGCGCGCGGGCGGACAGGACGTCCTCGACGGTGAACTCCTTGCGGTAGTGCGCCTTCTCGTTGTGCACGGAGTGCCGGTGGTTCTTGGCCGAGGCCGCGGCGAGCTGCCGTTGCGTGGTGCCGAACCGGTTCATGTGCGCGCGGGCCCAGGCCGCGTAGACGTCCATGAAGATGCTGCGCTTGCCGGCGTGGGCGGCATCGGCCGTACCGCCGAACGCGGTCAGGGTCGCGGCCAGCGCCGCCGGGTCCGACACGTCGTAGGCACCGTCGAAGACCGCCATCGCGCGGTCGCGGTCCTCGACGTTCATCTTCTCCGCGCCGACCGCCAGCACGATGTCGGCGGCACCGGCGCGGACCTGACCGACCGCCAGGTGCAGTGCGGTGGCGCCGGTGGCGCAGGCGTTCTCGACGTTGAACATGGGGATGCGCTCGAACCCCATGCCGCGCAGGGCGACCTGGCCGCCGATCATGAGCTGGCCCTGAAGGGCGCCCTGGGTGGTGTTGCCGAAGAACGCCGCCTGCACATCGCGCGGCTCCAACCCCGCGTCGGCCAGGGCCTCCCGCACCGCTTCGGCCGCCAGACCGGGCACGTCACGGTCGGTGTGACGGCCGAACCTCGTCATCCCCACCCCGGCGATCCACACCTGCTCCGCCACGGGTCAGCTCCTTTGCGCCTGAAGGAATCTCGTCGGCCGTGCCGGCGCGAGGGCGGCGGCACGCAAAAAGATGTCGCACACGCGGAATTCGCGTCAATATTCGTTTTTCACGTCATGCTGGGAAAAACCATCAGGGGCAGCCGACCACCTGGGCCGCGTACGACAGGCCCGCGCCGAAACCGAGCAGGAGGACGGGGGCGCCGCCCGCGACCTCGCCGCGCTCCACGAGCTTGGACAGGGCCATGGGGATGCTGGCGGCGGAGGTGTTGCCGGAGTCGACGACATCGCGCGCGACGACGGCGCCGGTGGCGCCGAGATGCCTGGTCACGGCCTCGATGATCCGCAGATTCGCCTGGTGCGTGACGACGGCGGCCAGCTCGGACGGTTCGATCCCGGCCCGCTCGCAGGCCCGGCGGGCCACCGGGGCGAGGGAGGTCATCGCCCAGCGGTAGACGACGTGTCCGTCCTGCCGGAACAGCGCGGGCGGACCGGCCGGACCGGTGGTCTCCAGCGTGATGGCCGAGCCCCGCTGGGGCTGCGAGCCCCACACCACCGGGCCGACGGTGCCCGCGGCGCCGCCCTCGGCGGCCGTGAGGACCGCGGCGCCGGCGCCGTCGCCGAAGATGACGCAGGTGGACCGGTCCTGCCAGTCGAGGAAGTCGCTCATCTTGTCCGCGCCGATGACCAGCGCGGTACGGCTGCTGCCGCCGCGCACGGCCAGATCGGCGCCGGCGAGGGCGTAACTGAAGCCCGCGCAGGCGGCGTTGAGGTCGAAGACGGCCGCGGCGGGGATCTCCAGCTGCCGGGCGACCCGGGCGGCGATGCTCGGCATACGGTCCACGGCGGTGCAGGTCGCGACGGTCACCAGGTCGATGTCGGCGGCATCCACCCCGGCCCGGGCGACGGCCTTGGCGGCGGCGATCGCCATGTCGGCGACGCTCTCGTCCGCGGCGGCGATGTGGCGCGTGGCGATGCCGACGCGGGACCTGATCCACTCGTCGGAGGTGTCGACCCGGGCGGCCAGGTCGTCGTTGGTGAGCACGCGCGTCGGCTGGTGGTGGGCGATCGAGACGATCCGGCTGCCGGGCAGGGTGGCGGGCACGAGTCCTCCAGAGGGTCGGTTCCGGGGAAGCGAGGGGTCAGGGCCTGCGGCCAGGGGGTGGCGTTCGGATCAGGCCGGCCGCGACGAACGGTGCGGATCGGCGGACCCGAGCGGGGTCGTGGGGCCCCTCCCGCGCGAGCGAAGCCGAGCGTGGGGGAGTCGGCGAGTGACGACAACACGGCTGGGGGTGCCCCCTCTGGGGGAGTGCGTGCCAGACCCCGCGACGCCGGCGTGATCCAAACGACACCCCCCAGGTCAGGCCACGTCCCGCCGCGCGTGCGGAAGGGGCTCGGGCCCCGCCGCGGCCAGGGCGTCGGCGATCGTCGCCAGCACGTCGGTCACCGCCGAGTGGAGGAAGAAGTGCTCGCCGGGCAGGACGACCAGGCGCGAGGCGGCGCCGGTCTGCCGCAGCCACCGGTGCAGCTGGTCGCTCGCCACCAGGGGGTCGGCGGCGCCGCCGAACACCGTCAGCGGCACCGTGAGCGGCGGCTGCGCGTGGTACCGGTAGGTCTCCAGCAGCGAGAAGTCGGCGCGCAGCGCGGGCAGGATCAGCTCCATCAGCCCGGGGTCGTCCAGCAGTTCGGCCGGCGTGCCGCCGAGGAAGCGCAGTTCCTCCAGCACGTCGGCGTCCGGCGCCGCGTGGATCGGCTGCCGGGTGCGCGGCAGGTCGGGGGCGGCGGAGCCGGAGACGAACAGGTGCGCCGGCTGGGGCAGGCCCCGCGCGCGCAGGGTCCTGGCGAGTTCGAAGGCGATCAGGCCGCCCATGCTGTGGCCGAACAGCGCGTACGGCCGCTCCAGGTGGCCCGCGAGGGCGTCGGCCAGCATCTCGGTCATCAACGGCATCCTGCTGACCGGGGTCTCGCCCCAGCGGGCGCCGCGGCCGGGAAGCTCCAGCGGGTGCACCCGGACATGGCCGGGGGCCAGATCGTGCCAGGTCCGGTACGCCGAGGCGGCGCCGCCCGCGTACGGGAGGCAGAAGAGCCGGACCCCGGCCTCGTCCCGCGGCTCCGCCTGGGCGAACCATGGGTTGCGCATGGTGTGCTTCTCCTTCGTCTCGCCGTCGTCCGCCGCGGTGCGGGCGCGGCGGACCACGGTCGGTCGGTCAGTCGGTCAGGGCGAGGGCGCCCGACGGGCAGGTCGCCACCGCCGCCCGCGCGGCGTCGGCGGCCTCGCGCCCGCACTCACCGGCCGTGAGCAGCACGACGGTCCCGTCGTGCTCGGACTGGTCGAAGAGACCGGGTGCGGTCAGCGCGCACATGCCCGCGCCGACGCAGCGTTCGGTGTCAGCCTGGATCTGCAAGGTCGTACCCCCGTGCCGTGGGTGTGCGCGGACGTCAGACGGCCACGCCGCCGTCGATCTGGAAGGTCGTGCCGGTGATGTACGCGGCCCGGTCCGAGAGAAGGAACGAGACCAGGTCGGCGACCTCGTGCGGCTCGCCGAACCGCCCGAGCGGGATACGCTGCCTGAACCGCTCGCGGACCTCGGCCGGCAGCGCCGCGACGGGATCGGTGGCGACGAAGCCGGGCACGACCACGTTCGCCCGGATCCCGTACCGCCCGACCTCGCGGGCCAGGGACTTGGTGAACCCGATGATCCCGGCCTTGGACGCGGCGTAGTTGGTCTGCCCGGCGTTGCCGTACAGACCGGCGATGGAGGACATCGTCACGATCGCGCCGCGCCTGCGCTCGATCATCCCGTTGATGACGGTGCGGCAGACGTAGTAGGTGCCGTCGAGGTTGACCCGCTGCACGTCCGCCCAGTCGTCGTCCTCCATCGCCGCCAGCGGGCCGTCGCGCAGCACGGCGGCCGAGGTCACCACCGCGTCGAGGGGACCGAGCGCGTCCTCGGCCCCGTCGACGAGTTCCTCCACCGCGACGCTGTCGCCGACGTCGGTCCGGCGGATGTACGACCGCCGGCCCAGCGCGCCGATCTCCTTTCCGAGGCTCTGCGCGGCGGCCGCGTCGGAGGCGTAGCACACCGCCACGTCGAAACCGTCCTCGGCGAGCCGCAGCGCCACGGCGCGGCCGATCCCGCGTGAGCCGCCCGCCACCAGGGCCACCGGGGCGCCCTGGCCCGTCCGGGCCGCGTCGATACCGCTCATGCTCTCTCAGCTCTCCTGGTTCTCTTGGTCCGCGTCCGCCGCGAGCAGGCGGCGCAGCTCCGCCTCCACGTCGTCGTCGGACAGGCCCGCGAGCAGTTCCAGGCCGTCGTCCGGCTCGGCCTCGTCGCGGCTGAGGACCTCGATGGCGGCCTCGGGGCGCCGCGCCGCGCCAGGGGCCGCCGCCAGCAGGTCCGCGGTGCGCGCGACGGTGGGGTGCTCGAAGAAGGCCCGCAGGTCGAGTTCCGTGCCGAGGCGGTTCTTCAACCGGGTGCCGACCTGGACCGCGGCCAGGGAGTGGCCGCCGAGGGCGAAGAAGTCGTCGTCGACGCCGACCCGGTCCACGCCGAGGATCTCCTGCCACACCTCGGCGATCTCCTGCTCCCGGGGGGTGCGGGCGGCGACGTACGGCGTGTCCAGGTCCGGGCGGGGATGGCTGCCGCCGGGCGGCGCGAACTGCCCCATCTCCTGTTCGAGCAGCTCGGGGGTGAGGGAGCGGGCCAGGTCGCGCATGGCCGTGAACTCCCGGTGGGAGACGACGAGATGGGCGGGCAGGTGCGGGGCGGCGAGCAGCCGGGCGAAGACGTCCTTGCCCTGCTGCTCGGTGATGCCCTCGGCGAGGGTGCGCAGGACCCCGCCGGCCCTCTCGCCGGGGCGGTCCTCGCCGGCCGCCCCCTGGCCGGGCGCCGGCTGCTCGACGGCGCGCGTGATCTGCTCGCGCAGACCCTCCAGGTCGTTGATCCGCTTGATGGTGAAGTCGCCGATCCGGGCCAGCAGCCGGCCGTCCGGGTCGAGGATCTCGATGTCGCAGGTGCTGGTCTCGCCCGCGGAGTCCGCGGCCCCCTTCACCTCGACATAGGCGTGCACGGTGCCGGTCAGGCCGTGGAAGACGCGCAGGCTGCGGTAGCTGAACGGCAGATAGTAGGTGTCGGGCGCGTGGACCCGGGCGGTGCCGCCGGCCGCGTCGAGCAGCGCCGGGTGCAGCAGGTAGTGCTCCAGGTCGCCGTGGTACTCCTCGTCGAGGTGCAGGGTCGCCATCACGTGCCTGGGGCCGACCTGGATCTCCCGCATGCACTTCCAGCGCGGCCCGAAGGAGAACTCGATCGGGCCGCCCTTCTCGAACCGGTCGAGCCGCAGCCCGAGTTTGATCGACTCGTCGGTGTCGAGGACCTCCGTCACCGCGCAGGCGGCCCGCAGCGCGGCCAGGTCGCGCACGGTGTCCGGGGCCGGCTCGTGGAAGGCGACGGTGCCGCGCGCGTGATCGGTCCAGGCCGCGGCCCCGGGGGCGCCGGTGCGGCTCTGCACCGCGAAGTGCCAGCCGCCGTCGCGTTCCTCGATCGTGGTGAAGACCTCGCGGCTCTGCCCGTCGGGGACGACGACCGGGATCATGTACTGCACGTCACCGATCTCGATGTCCCGCCCCGCGGCCTGCTCGGCGACGGCGGCCCGGACCAGTTCCAGGTAGGCGGTGCCCGGCACCAGACCGTGGCCCTGGATGCGGTGGTCGGCGACGATCCAGCTGTCGTCGGTGCTGAACACCGTGGCGTAGGTGCGGGACGTGGCGCCGGAGCGGACCAGGCGCCGCAGCAGCGGGTGGCCGTGCAGCGGGGTGCCGGAGTCGAGGCCGAACCGGGAGCCGAGGCCGGCGGCCATGCCGACGTCCCGCCAGGTGTCCCAGCCGACGGCGGTGACGGGCAGCCCGCCCGCCCGGCGCCGGTGCTGCGCCCACGCGTCGAGGAAGGCGTTGGCGGCGGCGTAGTCGCTCTGGCCGGGGCCGCCGAGGACGGCGGTCACGGAGGAGCACAGCAGCATGAAGTCCAGCTCGTCCGCGCGGCAGACCCGGTCGAGGACGATCAGGCCGTGCGTCTTGGCGGCGAGGACCTGGCCGGCGTCGGCCGGGGTCCTGGTGATGATCATGCCCTGGGAGGGCAGGCCGGCGGCGTGCACGACGCCGTTCAACGGGCCCGCCGCCGCGCGCAGTTCGCCCACGGCGCGCAGCATCTGCTCCTCGTCGGTGACGTCGGCGCGGAGCAGCACGACACGGGCGCCGAGGGATTCGAGGTGCCGCAGCCGCCGGATCCGGGTGCTGGTGGGGTCGGCCTCGTCGTGGGCGGCGAGGTGGGTGTCCCAGTCGGCGGGCGCCGGGAACGCGGAGCGGCCCAGCAGGCCGAGGACCGGCCGGTCGGCCGCGGCCGCGATGTGCTCGGCCATGGCGAGGCCGAGGCCGCCGAGGCCGCCGGTGACGAGGTAGACGCCATCGTCGCGCAGTCCGGTGCGCCCGCCGTCACCGGGGTCCGTCCGGTCGATCCAGTCCACCCGGTCGAAGCCGCGCGCCCACACATGCCGCCCGCGCAGGGCGAGTTCGGTCCCGGTGTCCGTGCCGGTGAGGACGGCGTGCACGGCGGGTACGGCGTCCTCGCCCGGGGCGTCCGGGTCGGTGCCGGTGATGTCCAGGACCCGGCAGGCGGTACCGGCGGTCTCCTGGGGGATCACGGTGGCCGCGCCGAGCAGCAGGGCGTGCTCGGGCCGCAGCGGTTCGTCGCCGGTGACGTCGTACACGCCGCGGCACAGCACGTCGAGGACGGCCGGGGCGGGCAGGTGCCCGGCGCCCAGGGCCTGGGCGAGGGCGAGGAGGCTGTCGAAGCCGGTGCGGCGAGCGGCGTCCAGCCGCTCCCGGGTGGGCTCCGTGCCGTCGAAGGGGCCGTCGGCGGGGCCGTCGCCGGGACCGTCGGCGGTGCTCCACAGGTGGACGAAGCGGAAGCACCGCCCGTCCCCGGCCGTGAGGGGAGGCGCGGCCAGGGACGAGACGAGTGCGGACAGGTGGTCACGGTCGGCGGGGTCCAGGGTCCAGGAGTCCTCGCCGGTGCGTTCCAGACCGTCGCCCGCGCGGACGCGCACGACGCGGTCGCCGGCGGCCGCGAGGCGCCCGGCGAGGCTGTCGCCGAGGGCGAGTCCGGCGCCGAGGACCACCCAGGTGTCGCCGGTGGCCGCGGCCCTGCCCGGGGCGGGCAGGGCGAGCCGCTGCCAGCCGGGGGTGTAGAACCAGCCGTCCGCGCCGGCGGCGGGAGCCGCGGTGCGGGGGGCTGCGGCGGGCTCCACCCAGTAGCGGCGCCGCTGGAAGGCGTAGCCGGGCAGCCGCACCGGGCGGCCGCCGTCCGGGCCCTGGACCGCGGCCCAGTCGACGGCGACACCGGCGCTCCACGCGGCGCCGAGCCCCGTCAGCAGGTGGGCGTCGTCCGGGACGTGCTCGCCGGGGTGCCGCAGGGAGCCGACGGCACTGCGGGCCGGACCCCAACCGCGGTGGGCACGGGCGAAGTTGGCGAGGTTCTGGCCGGGGCCGACCTCCAGCAGGACGAGGCCGGGGTCGGCGAGCAGGACGTCGAGGGCGTCGCCGAACCGCACCGTCTGACGCAGATGGGCGCCCCAGTACTCGGGGCTGGTCGCCTGTTCGGCGGTGAGCCAGGTGCCGGTGACGTTGGACAGCACCGGGGTCCGCGGGGCGTGCAGGGTGACGTCGCGGACCGCCTCGGTGAAGGGGGTGACGGCGCCGTCCATGTCGGGGGAGTGGAAGGCGTGCGAGGTGTGCAGCCTGCGGCAGCCCACGCCCTCGTCCCCGAGCCGCCGTTCGAGGGCGTCGACGGCCTCGGGGGTGCCGGAGACCACGGTGAGCGCCGTGGAGTTGACGGCGGCGAGCGCGAGACCCTCGCCGAGGCGGGCGGTGGTCTCCTCCTCGGACAGGAAGACGCTGAGCATGGCGCCGTGCGGCATGCTCTGGACCAGCCGGCCCCGGGTGGCGACCAGCCGTACGGCGTCCTGGAGCGAGAACACGCCCGCGAGGCACGCGGCGACGTACTCGCCGACGCTGTGCCCGACCATGGCGCGCGGCTCGACGCCCCAGGACTGCCACTGCCGGGCCAGGGCGAACTCGACGCAGAACAGCGCGGGCTGGGCGAGCCGGGTCTGCCGCAGCCGCTCCGCGGCCTCGGGACCCTCCGCGTCGAGCACCAGGGCGCGCAGGTCCTCCCCGAGGTGCGGGGCGAACAGCTCCGCGCAGCGGTCGAACTCGGCGGTGAAGACGGACCGGCGGCCGTACAGGCCGCGGGCCATGCCGGGGTACTGGGCGCCCTGCCCGGGGAAGAGGAAGGCGACCGGGGCGGCGTCGGGCGCGGCGGCCGGGGCCGGAGCCTGCGCGAGCCTCCGCAGCGCGGCGACGGCCTCCCCGGTGGTGCGGGCGACGACGGCGCCGCGGTGCGGGAACCGGGCCCGGCGCCGGGCCAGGGTGTGGGCGACGGCGTCGAGGGCGGTGCCGGCGTCGGCCTCCAGGTGGTCGGCGAGCCGGGCGGCCGCCGCGGCGAGCGCGGGCGCGGACTTCGCGGACAGCGGCAGCAGCCGGGCCGGGGCCCCGGTCGCGGCCGTGCCGTCGGGCTCGGCCGACTGCTCGGCGGGGGGCTCCTCCAGGACGACGTGGACGTTCGTGCCGCCGATGCCGAAGGAACTGACCCCGGCCCGGCGCGGGGTGTCCGTGCGCGGCCAGGCGCGCAGCTCGGTGTTGACGTAGAACGGGCTGCTGTCCAGCTCCAGGCCGGGGTTGGCCCGCTCCCAGTGCAGCGTCGGCGGGATCGCCTCGTGCCTGAGGGCGAGGGCCGCCTTGATCAGGCCGGTGACACCGGCGGCGGCGTCGAGGTGGCCGACGTTGCTCTTGACCGAGCCGATCGCGCACGTGCCCCGGGCGTCGGTGCCCGCGCGGTAGGCGCGGGTGAGGGCGGCGATCTCGATGGGGTCGCCCAGCGGGGTGCCGGTGCCGTGGGTCTCCACGTAGCCGACGGTGGCGGGGTCGACGTCGGCCAGGGCCAGTGCCTCGGCGACGACGTCGGCCTGGCCGTCGACGCTCGGCGCGGTGTAACCGGCCTTCAGGGAGCCGTCGTTGTTGACGGCGCTGGCGAGGACGACCGCGTCGACGCGGTCGCCCGCGGCCCGCGCGTCGGCGAGGCGGCGCAGGACGACGAGGCCGGCGCCGTTGCCGGGCACGGTGCCCTCGGCGTCCGCGTCGAAGGCGCGGCAGGTGCCGTCCGGGGAGAGGATGCCGCCGGGTTCGTACAGATAACCGCCGCGCAGCGGGGAGCTGACGGACACGCCGCCGGCCAGGGCGATGTCGCACTCGCCGCTCACGAGGCTCTGGCAGGCGAGGTGCACCGCGGTCAGCGAGGTGGAGCAGGCCGTCTGGACGGTGACCGCCGGGCCCGTCAGGCCCAGCTTGTACGCGGCGCGCGTGGCCAGGAAGTCCTTGTCCGAGGCGAGCATCACCTGGTACATGCCGGACTCGTCCAGGACCCGCTGGTTGTTCATGAGGTTGAACAGCAGGTACGTGTTGAGGCCCGCGCCCGCGAAGACGCCGATCCGGCCCTCGAAGCGGGCCGGGTCGACCCCGGCGGACTCCAGGGCGTGCCAGGCGCATTCGAGGAAGACCCGGTGCTGGGGGTCGAGGAGTTCGGCCTCGCGGGGGCTGTAGCCGAAGAAGCCCTCGTCGAACAGGTCGGCGCCGTCCAGCACGCCCTTGGCCCGGACGTAGTCGTCGCGGGCCGGGAGCGCGGGGTCGACGCCGGACGCGGCGAGTTCCTCGTCGGACAGGACGCTGATGCCTTCGCGGCCCTCGGCGAGGTTGGTCCAGAAGGTCTCCACGTCGTCCGCACCGGGGAAGCGGCCGGCCATGCCGATGATGGCGACGCGATCGACGTCCTCGTGCTGGTCCTGGTCCTGCTGCTGGTCGTGCTGCTGGTCCTGGTGTGGCTGTGACACGTGGATCACCTGTCTCGGCGGGTGGAAGCCCGGCGTTCGGCCGCCTGCTGCCGCCGGTTGCGGGACTGACGTCGGTTCTGTGCGCGCTCCCGGGCGCCCTGCGTGGCGCTCCGGGGCTCGCCGCCACCGCCGCCGAGGCGGGCGGCGAGGGATTCGATCGTGGGGTGCTGGAACAGCTCGACCATGGTCAGCTCGTGGCCGAGCGTGGCCGCGAGGCGGGTGCGGAACTCGGCCATGAGCAGGGAGTGCCCGCCGAGGTCGAAGAAGGTGTCCCGCCTCCCGACGCGTTCGACGCCGAGCAGGTCGCGCCACAGCTCGGCGAGCGCGTGCTCCAGGCCGTCCTGCGGTGCGACGAACCGGGTGCCGAGGCCGGCCCGGTCGGTGCGCGGCTCGGGCAGGGCCTTGCGGTCGGTCTTGCCGCTCGGGGTGAGCGGCAGCGCGTCGAGCACCGTGAAGGAGGCCGGCACCATGTACTCCGGCAGCTGCTCGCGCAGGTGGGCGGCGAGGTCCTGGGCCCCGGGCACGGCGGCGCCGGCCGCGGTGACGTAGGCGGCCAGCCGCACATCGCCCGGGGCGTGCTCGCGGGCCACCACGACCGCCTCGCGCACATCGGGGTGCCGGGTCAGTACGGCCTCGATCTCGCCCAGTTCGAGGCGCTGGCCGCGCAGCTTGACCTGGTGGTCGAGGCGGCCGAGGAACTCCAGCGCGCCGTCCGCGCGGTGCCGGGCGAGGTCCCCGGTGCGGTAGATGCGGGCCCCGGGGACGAAGGGGTCGTCCGTGAAGCGCTCGGCGGTCAGCTCGGGGCGGTTCAGATAGCCGCGGGCCAGGCCCCGGCCGCCGATGCACAGTTCGCCGGGGACACCGGCCGGCACGGGGCGGCCGTGGCGGTCCAGGACGTACATGCGGATGTTGGCGATGGGGCGCCCGATGGGCACCGGGCGGGTGTCGGCCTGCGGCCGGCAGTGCCAGGCGGTGACGTCGATGGCCGCCTCGGTGGGCCCGTACAGGTTGTGCAGCTCGGCCCCGTGCAGGTCCAGGAAGCGGTCCTGCAGGTCACGGGGGAGTTCCTCGCCGCTGCAGAAGACGCGGCGCAGACCGGCGGATCCGGCGGGGGGCTCGGTGAGGAAGAGCTGCAGCATGGACGGCACGAAGTGGATCGTGGTGATCCGCTCGGCGGCGATGGTGTCGGCCAGGTAGGCGCTGTCGCGGTGCCCCTCGGGCCGGGCCATGACCAGCGCGGCGCCGGTCATCAGCGGCCAGAAGAACTCCCACACCGACACGTCGAAGGAGAACGGCGTCTTCTGCAGCACCCGGTCGGTGGCGTCCAGACCGTAGGCCTCCTGCATCCACAGCAGCCGGTTGCGCAGGGCGGCGTGGACGTTCATCACGCCTTTGGGGCGCCCCGTCGAGCCGGAGGTGAAGATGACGTAGCACAGGTCCTCGCCGTCCACGGGCACGCCGGGGTCGTCCGGGGACTGTACGGCCAGTTCGGCGGCGAGGTCCGCCACGCCCAGCACGGGGCAGTCCAGGGCGGGCAGCCGGCCGGCCAGGGTGCCGTGGGTGAGCACCACGCGGGGCCGGGCGTCCTCGGCGATGGCGGCCAGCCGGGCGGGCGGCAGGCCGGTGTCGAGGGGGACGTACGCCCCGCCGGCCTTGAGCACCGCGAGGAGGGTGACGACGAGGTCGAGGGAGCGTTCCATGGCGACGCCGACGAGGACGTCCCGGCCCACCCCGCGACCGCGCAGCAGATGGGCGAGACGGTTGGCCCGCTCGTTCAGCTCGGCGTAGGTGAGGGACGTGCCAGCGTGGCGCACGGCCTCGGCGCCGGGGGTGCGGCGCACCTGCTCCTCGATGCACTCGTGCACCAGACCGTCGGGCCACTGCCGCTCGGTGGCGTTCCACTCCTCGACGACGCGCCGGCGTTCGGCCGCGTCGAGGAGGTCCAGGTCGCCGACGGGCACGTCCGGGCGGGCGGTGACCTGTTCGACGAGGCGGCGGAAGTGACCGGCGAGGCGGACGACGGTGGACTCGTCGAACAGGTCGCGGTCGTACTCGAACCAGCCGGTGACACCGCCGTCGGTGTCGAACGCCTGCAGTTCCAGATCGAAGCGGGCGCCGACGCTGCGCACCGGGAGCCGGGTGAGGCGGGCGCCGGCCATGGCGAGGGTGGGCACCGGTTCCCTGCCGTAGCTGAAGCTGACCTGGTACACCGGCGGCCGGCTGAGGTCGCGGGCGGTGTTGAGGTCGGTGACGATCAGCTCGAAGGGGACGTCCTGGTGGGCGTAGGCGCCCAGGCACGCGTCGCGGACGCGGGTGAGGACGGTCTCGAATCCGGCGTCGCCGCCGACGCCGACCCGGATGGGCAGGGTGTTGACGAAGTAGCCGATGAGCGGCTCGACCTCGGCGCTCGAACGCAGGGCGGTGGGCACGCCGACGACGATGTCGTCCTGGCCGGTGTAGCGGTGCAGCAGGATCTGGAAGACGGCGAGCAGCGCCATGTACGGGGTGGCACCGTGCCGGCCGGCCAGCGCGGCCAGTTCGCCGATCAGGGCGGGCGGCAGGTCGATCGGCACGGAGCCGCCGTTGAAGCCCTGCACGGGCGGGCGGGGCCGGTCGGTGGGCAGGTCGAGGACGGCGGGGGCGCCGGCGAGGTGCTCGCGCCAGTACGCCCGGCCCCGCTCCCAGCCGCCGCCGTCCAGCTGCTGGTGCTGCCAGGCGGCGAAGTCGCCGTACTGGACGGCGAGTTCGGGCAGCTGTGCGGGGCGGCCGGCGGCGCCGGCCTCGTACAGCTCGGACAGTTCGTTCAGGAAGACGGCGAGGGACCAGCGGTCGGAGACGAGGTGGTGCATCGCGACGACGAGCACGGACCGGTCGGGGGCGGTGCGCAGCAGCCGGACCCGCAGCAGGGGACCGGTGCCGATGTCGAAGGGCTCGGCGAGGGCGTCCTCGATCCACCGCCGGTGGTCGGCGTCGGTGTACCGCGGGCCGCTGAGATCGGTCTCCGGGACGTCGATGTCCAGGTGGTGGCGGACGACCTGGACGGGGACGCCGTCGCGAGAGCGGAAGGTGGTGCGCAGCGCCTCGTGCCGGCGGACGACCCCGGCGACGGCGGCGCGCAGCAGGCCGGTGTCGAGGGGGCCTTCGACCCGGACCGCGCCGGGCACGAGGTAGCCGGGGTTGCCGGGCCGGAGCTGTTCGAGGAACCAGGTGCCGCGCTGCAGGACCGCGAGCGGGAAGGTGTCCTCGGCCTGGCGCTGCGCGAGCAGGGCGTCGAAGCGGGCGCGCTCCTCGGGCGTGAGCGCGGCCAGCCGCCTGGCGAGGTCGTCGGTCACGGGCGTTCCTCCGGGCCGGGCACGGATGCGGTGGGGTCGGTGAGTTCGTCGAGCAGCGCCTTGGCGGCGTCGTCGGCCGCCCGGGGCACCCGCCGGATCGCAGCGGGTGCCCCGGAGCCGTCGTGCACGGTGCCCGTCAGGGAGGTGCCGCCGGTCGCGGCCAGCTCCTTGACGATCCTCCTGGCGACGCCGGCGATGGTCGCGCCGCCGAGGAAGTCGGTGATCTGCAGGGTGAGTCCGAGCCTGCTCTGGAGCTCGTTGCGCAGTTCGACGGCCATGAGGGAGTCCAGGCCGAAGCCGGTCAGCGGCTCGTCCGCGCCGATGTGGGCGGAGGTGGAGCCGAGGACGTCCTTGACGCTGAGCACGAACTGGGCGCACAGGGTGTCCAGGCGCTCGGACTCGCTCAGCTCCATCAGCTCGGCGGCGGTGGGGATACGGCTCGCGCGGCGCCGGGTGCGCGAGGAGCGGCGGCCGGCGCGGGAGGCCCTGCCGCGCGAGCCGTCCGTGCCCGTGTCGTCCGTGCCCGTGTCGTCGGTGCCCGTGCCGTCGGCGCCCGCCTCGTCGGCGGCCGTCGGCGCGCTGCCGTCCCAGGGGCGCGGGGGCTGCCAGCAGCGGACCGGGTCGAAGGGGTAGGTGGGCAGCTGCGTCCTGGACCGGGCGTAGTCACGGTCGAAGCCGGCCCAGTCGACGGGGGCGCCGGCCGCGTACAGCTCGGCGACCGTGGGCAGCAGAACCTCCCAGTCGTCCTGCTTGGGCCGCAGGCTGGGCAGCAGCAGGTCGTCGTGGCCGGGCGGCAGGGCGTCGCTGATCACCCCGAGCAGGGTCGGGGCGGGGCCGACCTCGACGAAGGTCCGGTAGCCCATGGACCGCAGGGTGCGCACACCGTCGGTGAACCGTACGGTGCCGCGCACGTGCCGGCACCAGTAGTCGGGGTCCGGCGCCTGGTCCCACGGCCACAGCTCGCCGGTGACGTTGGAGACCAGCGGGATGCGCGGCGCGGTGAAGGCGAGCTTCTGCGCGGCCCGGCGCAGCGGCTCCAGGACCGGGTCCATCAGCGGGGAGTGCCCGGCGGAGGCGATGCGCAGCCGCTTGGCCTTGACACCGCGGGCGCCGAAGGCGGCGCACACGGCCTCGACGAGGTCGCGCTCGCCGGAGATCGCGATGTTCGCCGGGCCGTTGACCGCGGCGACGGCGATCCGGCCGGGGTGCGCGGCGAGCTCGGCGGCGACCTCCTCCTCGGAGGCGAAGATCGCGGCCATGGTCCCGGGCAGGCAGAACTCCTCGATGATGCGGGCGCGTTCCACCGCGAAGGTCAGGCCGTCCTCCAAAGACATCGCGCCCGCGACACAGGCGGCGACGCACTCGCCGAAGCTGTGGCCGAGGACGGCGGCGGGGGTGATGCCCCAGGAGCGCCACAGCTGCGCCATGGCGTACTCGACGACGAAGGTGGCGGGCTGGGCGTAGGCGGTGTCGTTGATCCGCGTGTCGGCGGGGTCGTCGGGGAACAGCACGTCCAGCAGCGGCCGTTCGAGCAGCGGGCGCAGGATCTCGGCGCACCGGTCGACGGCGCGTCGGAAGGTGGGCTGGGTGTCGTACAGGCCGCGGGTCATGCCGGGCCGCTGGGCGCCCTGGCCGGTGAAGAGGAAGACGACCTCGCCGCTGTCGGCCTCGCCCTGGACCAGGCCGGGCGCGCTGTCGCCGGCGGCGAAGGCGGCGAGCTGCCCGGCGACCTCCCGGCGGGTGGCGCCGACGGCGGCGAGCCGGTGGCGGAAGTGGGAGCGGCCGGTGCCCGCCGAGTGGGCCAGGTCCGCGAGCGAGGCGTCGTCGTCGCCCGCGAGCCGCTCGGCGTAGCGGGCGGCGAGGGCGGCGAGCGCGGTCTCGCTGCGGGCGGACAGCGCGAGGACGGAGCCGGGCCTGCGGTCGTCCGCGGCGGCCGGCGCGGACGCGGCCGGGGCCTGCTCCAGGATCAGGTGGACGTTGGTGCCGCTCAGTCCGAAGCTGCTCACCGCGGCCGTGCGGGGGCCGCCGGTCCGCGGCCAGGGGGTGAGCCGGGTGGGCACCTGGAAGGTGGTGCCGTCGAAGGAGATGTTCGAGTTCAGCCGGGAGAAGTGCAGGTTCGGCGGGATCTCGGCGTGCTCCAGGCACATCGCGGCCTTGATGAGACCGGCGATGCCGGCGGCGGCCTCCAGGTGCCCGATGTTGGTCTTGACCGCGCCGAGGTAGACCGGCGCGCCGTTCTCGCGGCCGTACACGTCGGCCAGGGCCTCGGCCTCGATGGGGTCGCCGAGGCGGGTGCCGGTGCCGTGGGTCTCGACGTAGCCGACCTGGTCGGCGCTCACCCCGGCGGCGGCCAGGGCGCGGCGGAACACATCGCGCTGGGCGGCGCCGTTGGGCGCGGTGATGCCGGCGCTGCGGCCGTCCTGGTTGACCGCGCCGCCGCGGACGACGGCGAGGACGCGGTCCTTGTCGCGCAGGGCGTCGGAGAGCCGCTTGAGGACGACGACGCCGCAGCCCTCGCCGCGCACATAGCCGTCGGCGCTGTCGGAGAACGTCATCGCGCGGCCCTGCCGGGACACCGAGCCGAACTGCGACTGGGAGATCATCAGCAGCGGCGACAGCACCACGTTGACGCCGCCGGCCAGGGCCATGTCGCACTCGCCCAGACGCAGGCTCTGGCAGGCCTGGTGGACGGCCACGAGCGAGGCGGAGCAGGCGGAGTCGACGGTCAGGTTGGGGCCGCGCAGGTCGAGGAGGTAGGCGATGCGGGCCGGGATGAAGGACTGGGCGGCGCCGGAGCTGGTGTAGGCGCTGACGTCGTCGGGGTGGCGCAGCTGCGCGGTGATGTAGTCCCAGGAGGCGGCGCCCATGAACACGCCGGTGCGGCTGCCGGCGAGGCCGGAGGGGGCCTGGCCCGCGTTCTCCAGCGCCTCCCAGCACACTTGCAGGCTCAGCCGCTGGGCCGGGTCCATCGCCAGGGCCTCGCGCCGGGAGATGCCGAAGAAGTCGTGGTCGAACAGCTCGATGCCGTCGAGGAACGCGCCGGAGCGGGTGTAGATCTTGCCCGGCTTGCCGGCCTCCTCGTCGTAGAACGCCTCGTGGTCCCACCGTCCGGCGGGGATGTCGCCCACGGCGTCGGTGCCCTCGGCGAGCAGCCGCCAGTAGGAGGCGGTGTCGGTGACGCCGCCGGGGAAGCGGCAGCCGGTGCCGACGATGGCGACGGGTTCGCTGCGGGCCCGCTCGTACTCCTCGACCTGGCGCTGGAGGCGGTCCATCGTCAGGTAGGCGCGCTTGAGCGTCTCGGCCGCGGTCGGTTCCTGTCCCGGTGTCATCGCCGGTCCCCCTCGTCGATCTGGGTGGTCTTGGCCATCAGGAGTGCTTCGAGTTCCGTGGCGGACAGCGCGTCGAGGTCCGTCGGGCCGTCCGCGGCGAGCGGGCCCGCGCCGTCGGGGGCGGTCCGCGCCGGCGCCGGCGCGGCCGGCGCGCGGGACGCGGAGGGTGCGTCCGGTTCGTCCGGCCGCTGCCCGTCCGGGACCCGGCCGGGCTCCAGCTCGATCTCCATGCGGTCGGCCAGGTACGGCACGAGGGCGTCGACGGTCGGGAAGCGCCAGGTGATGGTGGAGGGCAGCTGGATGTGCAGCGAGGACTCCAGGGACTTGCGCAGCTCCAGGGAGAGCAGGGAGTCCAGGCCCATGCTGGTGAGCGGGGCGCCGGTGTCGATCCTGGCGGGTTCGGCGCCGACGACGCGGGCGGTGACGGCCCGGCAGTGCTCGGTCAGTACGGCCCTGCGGCGGCGGCCGGGCTCGACCGCGAGCATCTGGCGGCGCACCTCGTCGCGCGCTCCCGCGGCGCCCCGGGCGTCCTCGCCGGGCTCGTCGAGGAGAGTGCGCAGCAGGCCGCCGCCGTGGTGGCCGCGGAGCTTCTCGCGGTCCAGCGGCAGGACGCACACCTGGGTGGCGTCGGCGCCCAGGATCCGGTCGAGGGCGGCGATGCCCTGCTCGGGGCTGATGCTCTCGATGCCCCGTGCGGCCAGCGCGCCGCCGCGCTCGGGCCGGGCGGCGAGGCCGATCCGCGACCAGGGGCCCCAGTCGATGCTCAGCGCGGGCAGGCCCAGGGAGCGCCGGTGGTGGGCCAGGGTGTCGAGGAAGGCGCTCGCGGCGGCGTAGTTGCCCTGGCTGGCCGAGCCGAGGACGGCGGCGGCCGAGGAGTACAGGACGAAGAAGTCCAGCTCGCGCTCCGCGGTGGCCCGGTGCAGGTGCCAGGCCGCGGCCGACTTCGGGCCCGCGACGGCGCGGAACCTCTCCTGGTCGAGACCGGTGAGCAGGCCGTCGTCGAGGACGCCCGCGGCGTGCACGATCCCCGCGAGCGGCGGCAGGGAGCCGTCGACACGGGCCAGCAGGTCCTCGACGGCGCGCCGCTCGGACACGTCGGCGGCGACGACGGTCACCTCGGCCCGGGCCCGCAGGCCTTCGAGGACCCGCTCGGCGTCCGGGCCGGGCGCGCCGCGGCCGGCCAGGACCAGGTGGCGGGCGCCCCGGGCGACGAGGTAGCGGGCCGTCTCCAGGCCGAGTGCGCCGAGCCCGCCGGTGATCAGGTAGGTGCCGAAGGGGCGTACCGGCGCGGCGCCCGGAGCGGTGGTGACGTTCTCGTCGGCGGCCGGCACGAGCACGAGCTTGCCGGTGTGGCGGGCCTTGGCCATCGCGGTGAAGGCGGCGGGGGCGTCGCCGAAGCCGTGGACGGTGACGGGCAGGGCGGTGAAGTCGCCGTGCTCGAAGCCCTGGACGACGTCGGCGAACAGCGCGGCGATCTCGCCGGGCTCCTCGCGGATGGTGCGTTCCAGGTCGACGGCGAGGAAGGCGCGGTTGTCCTTGAAGAACTCCAGACCGATGTGGCTGTTGTCGTAGATGTCGCGCTTGCCGATCTCCACGAAGCGTCCGCCGGGCGCGAGCAGCCCCAGGGACCGTACGAGGGTCTCGCCGGCGGTGGAGTTGAGGACCACGTCGACGCCGCGGCCCCCGGTGAGGGCGGTGATCTCGGCGGCGAAGTCGAGGGTGCGCGAGTCCATGACGTGCTGGACGCCGAGGCCACGCAGCATCTCGCGCTTGGCGGGGGTGCCGGCGGTGGCGAACACCCGGGCGCCGCGGCGGCGGGCGACCTGGAGCGCGGCGAGGCCGACGCCGCCGGTCGCGGAGTGGATGAGCACACTGTCGCCCGCGCGCAGCCGGCCGAGGTGTTCGAGGCCGTACACGGCGGTGAGGAAGGCGATGGGCACGGCGGCGGCCTGCTCGTCGTCGAGGGCCGCCGGGGCCGGGGCCACCAGGTGTGCGTCGAGGGTGACGAAGGCGGCCATGGCGCCGGGGCCGGCGGCGATGACCCGGTCGCCGACCCGGTGCCCGCGCACGCCGTCCCCGACGGCGGTGATCCGGCCGGCGCACTCGGCGCCGAGCGGCACGACGCCTTCGGCGCCGGGGTAGGAGTCGAGGGCCTTGAGGACGTCGCTGAAGTTCAGGCCCGCGGCGGTGACCTCGATCTCGATCTGGCCGGGACCGGGCGGGGTGCGGTGCCACCAGGTCGGGCGCAGGCCGGCCAGGGTGCCGGGGCGGGCGGCCAGCAGACGGTGGTTGCCGTCGCGGGCGGCGTCGAAGTGCCAGGCGGGACGCCGGTCCTCGGCGGGCCGGCCGGCGGGGGCCCAGGGCTGGAGCGCGGGCGTCAGGCGTGCCTCGCCGCGCAGGGCGACCTGGTCGTCGTCGCCGGGGCGCAGCACCTCGTCGAGCAGGTGGGCGCCCTCGGCCGCCGGGCGGGCCGGGTCCAGGTCGACGACGGTGGTGCGCAGCTCGGTGTGCTCCAGGCCGATCACCCGGGACAGACCCCACAACGGGGCTTGTCCCACGGCCAATTCGTCGCCGTCGGCGGCGCGCTGGGCGCCGCGGGTGACCAGGACGAGGCGGGGGGCGGGGTCCTGGCCGGCGCGGGCGAGTTCCTGCACGAGGTGCAGTACCGGCAGGCAGACGCCGCCGTCCTCGCCGGGGCCGGCGTCCAGGGCCCACGCGTGGACGATGCCGTCCGGGCGGACGCCCGCGTCGGCCAGGTCGGCCAGCAGCGCGGCGAGGTCCTCGCGGCGCTCGGGGTCGAGTTCGTAGCGTTCCGCGCCCGCCTTGCGGTAGGCGGGGCCCGCGGTGACGGTGAGGCAGGTGGCGCCGCGCGAGCGCAGTGCGGTCGCGAGGTCGGTGGCGGTGGTGCCGGTGTCGGCGAGCAGCAGCCAGGTGCCCGGCTGTTGCCCGGTCGCGGGGGAGTCGGCGGGGGCGGGGCGCCAGGCGATGTCGAGGAGCGTCTCACCGAGCGGGTCGGCGGCCTCGGTGCGCTCCAGGCGCTCCAGGGTGATGCCGGTGACCTCGCCGACGGCGGTGCCCGCGTCGTCGTACAGGACGACGGTGGCGCCGCTGATCCGCTCGGCGCCGGGCCGCGCGGTGACGGCGGCGTGGGCCCAGCGGGGTTCGGCGCGGTCGGTGAAGAGGGTGAAGCCGCCGACGGCGACCGGCAGGTAGGTGGCGTCGAGGGGGGTCTCCTGCGCGTCGAGGGCGGCGGCGAGGACCTGGAGGGCGCTGTCGAGCACGGCCGGGTGCACGGGGTGCTCGCCGCGGTCGGCGGTCAGCGCGGTCCGCTCGCGCAGCCGGGCGACGGCCTCGGCCCGGCCCCGCCACAGCTCCTCGACGCCCTGGAACGCGGGGCCGTACGCCAGTCCGGCGCGGCGCAGCGCGGTGTAGTGGTCGTCGGCCGCGCCGGCGGTGGCGCAGCGCGCCCGCACGGCGGCGAGCGGTTCGGCACCGGCGCCCGGGGCGGCGCGGCGGAAGCCCGCCCGCGCGGCCTCGGTCCACTCCTCGTCGGCGCCGGCCCGGGTGAACAGCCGCACCGTGCCGGTGTCGGCGGTGCCGGGCAGCAGGACGAGCTGCAGCGTGCTGTCCTCGGCCTGCTCGGGCACCACGGTGAGCCGGGTGAGGGCGACGTCGTCGAGGGCGGCGCCGTCACCGAGGTGCGCGCGGGCCGCGGCGAGCGCGGCGTCCAGCACCAGGGCGGCGGGCAGGACGGGGCTGCCACCGACCTGATGGTCCGTCAGATAGGGGAACTCCGCGAGGCCGACGGGCGCCGACCAGTGGACGGTGTGCGTCAGCGCCGACACGGTGCGCTCGCGCAGCACCGGGTGGCCGCGGTGCGCGGCCGGCCGGCCGGGCCGCCGCTCATACCAGCTGCGGGTGCGCTGCCAGGGGTAGGCGGGCAGGTCGGCCATGGGGCCGGCCGGGCCGTGGACGCGGGTGAAGTCGACCGGGTGCCCGGCGGTGTAGAGGCGACCGAGTTCGGCGAGGACGGTGGCCCGGCCCGGCTGGTCCCGGCGCAGCGAGGAGACCGCGACCGCGTCGTCGTACGACGCCAGGCGCTCGGTGACGGCGTCGGTGAGCATCGGGTGCGGCGAGACCTCGACGAACACGGTGTGTCCGGTGTCGGCGAGCACGGTGACGGCGGTGTCGAACAGCACCGGCCGGGTGAGGTTGGACGCCCAGTACTCGGCGTCCAGGCGCTCGCCGGGGACGGTCTCGCCGGTGCCGGTGGAGATCATCGGGATCGCGGTGGGCCGGGGCCGCAACGCGGCCAGCTGCCGCCACAGTTCGGCGGCGACGGGCTCCATCAGGGGGCAGTGGGAGGCGAACTCGACCGACTCCAGGACCTTGCAGTACAGCCCGTCGTCCGCCAGGGACTTGGCGAACTTCTCCACGGCGGGGCCCTCGCCGGAGAACACGGTGGAGTTCGGGCTGTTGGCGGCCGCGATCCACACCGGTCCCGGGCTGCGCTCGGCCAGCAGGGCGCGGGCCCGGTCCAGGGAGACGCCCGCGACGGCCATCCGGCCCTTGCCGGTGGCCGCGTGCAGGACGGTGCCGCGGTGCAGGGCGATCAGGAGGGCGTCCTCCAGCGAGATCGCGCCCGCGACCTGGGCGGCGGCGATCTCGCCGACGCTGTGCCCGACGACGGCGGCGGGCTCGACGCCCCAGGAGCGCCACAGGGCGGCCAGTGCGATCTGTACGGCGGTCAGGGCGGGCTGGCCGACGGCGGTGTCGAGCAGCCGGGAGTCGGCCGGAGCGGCCGCGAGCTGGTCGAGCAGCGACCAGTCGGTGTGGCGGCGCAGCAGGGCGTCGGCCCGCTCCAGGACGGCGCGGAACACCTTCTCCCCGGCGAGGTCGCCGGTGAGCAGGTCGGCGGCGAGCGGCCACCAGCGGGGCCCCTGCCCGGAGAAGACGAACACCGGTCTGTCCTGCCGGCCGGCCCGGCGCACTCCGGAGCTGAGGCCGGTGGCGTCCTCGGCGCGGCCGAACGCGGCGAGCGCGCCGCGCAGTTCGGCGGCCGTGGTGCCGACGCAGGCCAGCCGGTGCTCGTGGTGGGTGCGCCGGACGGCGGCGGCGGAGGCGAAGGCGCCCACGGGCGTGGTGTCGGTGAGCTTGTCCGCGTAGCGGGCGGCGAGGTCGCGCAGGGCCTGCTCGTCCCGGGCGGAGACGGTCAGCAGCACGGCGCCGTCGGACCCGGCGCCGTCGCGGCCGGCGGCCCGGGGCGGTTCCTCCACCACGACATGGGCGTTGGTGCCGCCGAAGCCGAAGGAGCTGACGCCCGCGAGGGCGGGGGCACCGGTGGGCCACGGCTGGAGGGTGTCGGCGACCCGCAGGGGCAGGTCGGCGAAGGGGATGTGCGGGTTGGGGGAGCGGTAGTGCAGGGTCGGCGGCACCATGCGGTGGCGGACCATCAGGGCCGTCTTGATCAGACCGCCGATTCCCGCGGCGGCCTCCATGTGCCCGAGGTTGGACTTGACCGAGCCGATCAGGCAGGGCCGGTCCGGGGCGCGGCCGTCACCGAGGACCGCGCCGAGGGCCTTGGCCTCGATCGGGTCGCCGAGGATGGTGCCGGTGCCGTGGGCCTCCACGTAGGCGATGTCGGCGGCGCGCACCCCGGCCCGGGCGTGGGCGGCGCGTACGACCGCCTCCTGGGCCTTCGGGTTGGGCGCCATCAGCCCGTTGCTCGCGCCGTCCTGGCCCACGGCGCCGCCCCGGATCACGGCGTGCACGGGGTCGCCGTCGGCCAGGGCCCGGCCGAGCGGCTTGAGGATCACCACGCCGGCGCCCTCGGAGCGCACATAGCCGTCGGCCCCGGCGTCGAACGGCTTGCAGCGGCCGTCGGCGGACATCACGCCGGCCTTGCTGAAGTTGATGGCGAAGGCCGGGGAGAGCACGAGGTTGACGCCGCCGGCGAGGGCCAGGTCGCACTCGCCGCGGGCCAGGCTCGCGCACGCCTGGTTCACCGCCACCAGCGAGGAGGAGCAGGCGGAGTCGACGGCCATGCTCGGGCCGTGCAGGTCCAGCAGGTACGAGATGCGGTTGGCGGCGATGCTCAGCGCGCTGCCGGTGCCGGTGTAGGCGTCGATGGCGTCGAGGTCGCCCAGCTGGCCGGTGGCGTAGTCGAAGGTGGAGATGCCGATGAACACGCCGGTCTGGGTGCCGGACAGCGAGCCGGTGGGCACGCCCGCGTTCTCCAGGGCCTCGAAGGAGACCTCGGCGAGCAGCCGCTGCTGCGGGTCCATACGGGCGGCTTCCGCCTGCGAGATGCCGAAGAAGCCCGCGTCGAAGCGGTCGACGTCGTCGACGAAACCGCCCCAGCGGCTGTTGGTGCGGCCGGGCGCCGAGGGGTCCTCGTCGGTGAACTCCTCGGTGCTCCAGCGCGACGCGGGCACCTCGGTGACCGCGTCGCGGCCCTCGCTCAGCAACTGCCAGAAGCTGTCGGGGCCGTCGACGCCGCCGGGGAAGCGGCAGCCGATGCCGATGATGGCGATCGGCTCGTCCGCACCCGGCACGTCCGTGGTGTCCGCGGCCGCCGGTGCGGGTGCCGGGGCCGTGAGGGTGGTGGCGGGCTCGTCGGCGGCCGCGGGCGCCGCGGGGCCGGCGGGCCGCCCGGCCAGGTGCCGGGCCAGCTTGGCGGCGGTGGGGTGCTCCCAGACCAGGCCGGCTTCGAGCGGGACGCCGAGGCGGCGTTCCAGGTCGCCGACCATCGTGACCATCTCCACGGACCGCAGCCCGTATCCGGCGAACGGCAGCTCCGGGTCGATGGTGCCGAGCGGCCTCCCGGTCGCGGCGGCCAGCGCCTCGCGCAGCCACAGCTGGATCACGGCGGCGTCCGGTACGGCGGTGACCGCGCCCGCCGCCTGCGTGTCCTGCGCCGCCGGGCCGGAGCCGGCCTCGTCCGCCCGCCACAGCGCGAGCGGCTCGAAGGTACCGTCGAGGAGGTCGTTGACGCAGGCCTGGCGCTGGAGTTTGCCGCTGGAGGTCTTCGGCACCGTCCCGGTGCGGGCCAGGGCGACGATGTACGGCTGCAGGCCGTGCTCGCGGGCGACCTCGGCGCGGATCGCGTCGATGACCCGGGCGCGGTCCTCGGGCGAGCGGCTGCCGCGGTACTCCTGGACGACGACGAGGCGTTCCTCGCCGTCGATCTCGCGGGCGCCGGCCACCCCGCAGCCCGGCCGCAGGCCCGGGTCGACGCTCTCGACGGTGCGCTCGATGTCCTGCGGGTAGTGGTTGCGGCCCGCGACGATGACGACGTCCTTGATGCGGCCGGTGACGTAGATCTGGCCGCCGTCGGAGAAACCGAGGTCGCCGGTACGAAGGAACGTTCCCTCTCCGATGTCGAGGCGGGCCCGGAAGGTCTCCTCGGTGGCCTCGGGGCGGCGCCAGTAGCCGTGTGCGACGCTCGGCCCCGAGACCCATATCTCGCCGACCCGGCCGTCGGGCAGGGCGGCGTGGGTCCGCGGGTCCACGACGGCGACGCGCTGGTCGTGGAGGGAGACGCCGCAGCTGGGCAGGTTGCGCGAGGCCTCGCCCGGGGCCGCGTCCTCGGCGGTGCCCACCAGGAGCGCCTCGGCCCGCAGGTCGCGGTGGACGGGCTCGGCGGCCGGGTCCCCGGTGGAGACCACCAGGGTGGCCTCGGCCAGACCGTAGGACGGGGCGTGGGTGGTGGGCCGGAAGCCGCACTCGGCGAAGGTGCGCGAGAACCGGTCCATGGTCTGCTTGCGGACCGGCTCCGCGCCGTTGAGGGCGACGCGCCAGGTGCTCAGGTCCAGGTTCTGCCGGTCCTCCTCGGTGACCTTGGCCACCGCGAGGTCGTAGGCGAAGTTCGGGGCGGGGCTCGCGGTGGCGCCGGCGTCGGAGATCGCGCGCAGCCAGCGCAGCGGCCGCTTCAGGAACGAGTACGGCGACATGAAGGTGACCGGGTAGCCGCCGTGGGCCGGGGTGAGCAGGCCCATGATGAGGCCGAGGTCGTGGAAGGGCGGCAGCCAGCTCACCATGTGCTGGCGGAGGTCGCCGGCGAAGAACTGCCGGTTCATCTCCGAGATGTTGTGCATCAGGTTGCCGTGGCTGACCATCACGCCCTTGGGGCTGCTGGTGGAGCCGGAGGTGTACTGCAGGAACGCGAGGTCGTCGCGGCCGGTGCCGGGGGCGCGCCAGCTGTCGGCGGCGGCGGTGTTGATGTCGTCGACGGCGATCCAGACGATGTCCCGCAGCGCCGGGGCGTGTTCGGCGAAGCGGTCGACGAGGGCGACCGTCGCGGCGGGCGCGAGGACCACGGCGGGCTCGGCGTCCTCGACGATGGCGGTCAGCCGCGGCAGGGTGCGCATCGGGAACGCCGGGTCCGGCGGGTAGACCGGCACGGCGATGACGTCGGCGTACAGGCAGGCGAAGAACGAGGTGACGTAGTCCAGTCCGGCCGGGCACATGATCAGGGCGCGCTCCCCGGCGGGGAAGCGCTCCTGCAGCGTCGCGGCGATCGTGCGGGCGCGCAGGTCCAGCTCGGCGTTGCCGAGGGCCTGTGGCTCGCCCTCGCCGTCCACGAGGAAGCGGAAGATCGATTCCTGTGCGTGCTCGCCCAGGACCGTACGGAAATGGTCGACAAGCGATCGTGCGTCCCGGCCCGGCATCCGACCGTCCTCTCAATATCGAACGTGCGTGAACTCATACGGAGTACGCGGATCGTGCCGCGCTTTCCTGCTGATTGCTTTGTCTGCGCCGTGCTCGGCGCAGAGGCCGGAGTGCGGCCGGGAGAATCGGAAGAAGATGATTCGAGGAGGCGGTCGGGGAAATGTCGGCCGCTATGTCGCCGACCGGAACTCCCGGTGGAATCCCGCCATTTGCCGTCAGCATCCAACACGTCCCTCGGGACCGTCAAGAAACAGCTGACACAGGGCTGTTGACGCGGCGTCAGGCGGTGCGGAACCTGTTGATCGCCTGCTCGTGCCGGGCCCGCAGCTCCGGGTCGGTGACCCCGAGCCCTTCCCCGGGCGCCAGGCACAGCACCCCGACCTTGCCCTGGTGCAGGTTGTGGTGGACGTCGTGCACGGCCTGGGGGGTGCCCTCCAGCGGCACCACCCGCGACAGCGTGGGATGCACCTGGCCCTTGGCGATGAGCCGGTTGGCCTCCCACGCCTCGCGATAGTTCGCGAAGTGCGTGCCGACGATGCGTTTGAGGTTCATCCACAGATACCGGTTGTCGAAGACGTGCTCGTACCCCGAGGTGGACGCGCAGGTCACGACGGTGCCGCCGCGGCGGGCCACGTACACGCTCGCGCCGAACGTCTCGCGGCCCGGGTGCTCGAAGACGATGTCCGGGTCGTCGCCGCCGGTCAGTTCCCTGATCCGGGAGCCGAACCGCCGCCACTCACGCGGGTCCTGCGTGTGCTCGTCCTTCCAGAACCGGTAGCCCTCGGCGCTGCGGTCGATCACCAGCTCCGCGCCCATCCGCCGGGCGGCCTGCGCCTTCTGCGGGCTGGACACCACGCACACCGGCGTCGCCCCGCCGTTGAGGACCAGCTGGGTGGCGTACGAGCCCAGTCCGCCCGTGGCGCCCCAGATCAGCACGGTGTCGCCCTGCTTGAGCCGGGCGCCGCCGGCGGAGACCAGCTGCCGGTAGGCGGTGGAGTTCACCAGCCCCGAGGCGGCCGACTCCTCCCAGGTGAGGTGACGCGGCTTGGGCATCAGCTGGTTGGCCTTGACCAGCGCCAGCTCGGCCAGCCCGCCGAAGTTCGTCTCGAACCCCCAGATGCGCTGCTCCGGGTCGAGCATGGTGTCGGCGTGCCCGTCGGGGTGGTCCAGCTCCACGGACAGGCAGTGCGCGACCACCTGGTCCCCGGGACGCCAGGCCGCGACCCCCTCGCCGCAGCGCAGCACCACGCCGGCCAGGTCCGAGCCCAGCACGTGGTACGGCAGGTCGTGCCGGGCCGCCTGCGGCGAGGTGCGGCCGTAGCGGGACAGGAAACCGAACGTCGGCATCGGCTCGAAGATCGAGGACCACACCGTGTTGTGGTTGATCCCGCTCGCCATCACCGCCACCAGCACCTCGCCCGCGGCCGGTTCGGGGGTGGCCACCTCGTCCAGGTGCAGCGACCGGCGCGGGTCCTTGTCCGGGCCCGCCAGCCCCTCGAACATCGCCGTCTCGTCGGCGTGCAGCGCCACTCCCCGGTAGAACTCGGGCACCGGCAGGCGGCCCACCTCGTCGAGTTCGCCCGCGAGGATCGCATCGAGGATCTTCTGCATGGTCTCCGGACCTCTTTCCGGCTCAGTCCGCAAAAAACAGAACGCGATTGATTCGCGTTTCCCGCGGGGAGAAAAGCGATGGAATTACGGGGGCAAGCGCGGAATGCATGCTGGCACCCGGAGCGCGGCCGAGTCCAGTGGCCAACGGTTCGCGTACGGTGCATCAAATCGTGTTCGATGACGGGTACTTGCCGGGAGGTTCACGTGGTTGTATTCCAGCCATCCGCGGCCGCGTCTCCCGGCGGCGGTGTTCAAGTGGTCAGCAGTGGGCAGTTGAACGCCTCCGCGGGGCGGTCCGGCGGGTATTTCCGCACGGTGCGCGCGTGCTTAGGGGATCCCCCTGATATGCGCGTAAGGGTTGCCCCTGATGCTGGAGGCTCCTCGTCCGGTTACGTTGAGACAGGTGGACTGAACAGGGCATCTTCGTGTCGCCTTGCAGTGACCGTCTGCGCGAGAAAAACACCGTGCACCCGGATTTGACCACCCGGGTGACGAGACCGAGGAGGATTCTGTGACCGACATGGGTGCCGGGAGTTCCGTGAAGGAGGCGCGTATGCGCACCACGTCCGCCGGCTGGACGGCCGGGCGCGTCACCGCCGTCGTGGTCGGTGCGATCTTGTCCCTCGTCGCGCTGACGCTCGTCGGTCTGGGCGGCACCGCCACCTACATGGCCTCGCACGACGGCGGCTACATCGATCTGGGCACCGCCAAGTACGCACACCGCACCGACACCTACGCGATGGCCACCGACAGCTGGCGCGCCGACAAGCAGATGGGGGGCCTGCTCGACGACATCCGGATCACCTTCAAGCCGGACAACCCCTCCGCCCCGGTGTTCGTCGGCCTCGCCGACCAGGCGAAGCTGGGCCAGTACCTGGACGGCGTCCAGCACGTGACCATCCACGACTCCAGCGACAAGGGCGACAGCGCGAGCACACACGCCGGCGGCACGCCCAGGACGCCCCCGGCCCAGGCCGACGTATGGGTCGCCAAGGCCAGCGGGCAGGGGGCGCAGACGCTGAACTGGTCCGTGAAGTCGGGTGACGTCCAGGCGGTCGTCATGAAGGCCGACGGATCGCGCGGCCAGTCCGGCCATGTCACCGTGGCGGCGAAGGTCGCGGGGCTGACCTGGATCGGCATCGTGACGCTGGTCGTCGGCCTGCTCCTGCTGGCCGGTTCGGTGTGGCTGATCGTGCGCCCGGTCCGCCGGGCCCGGGGGCGCACCGCCTGACCTCCCCTTCGAAGCGGCACACGGCGCAGGCACGGCTCCCCCGTGCCTGCGCCGTTGCGCTGTCCGTTCACCCGCCCCAACCCCGCTTTCCCCGCCCGGAGTTGATTCGCCGTGCCGGGGCGGGCGACCATCCACGGGGGTAGCTCGACCCGTTCGGGGCGCACGACGCGGGGGCCGGGCACCGGGCCGCGGCGGCGAACATGGACAGCGCGATCACCGGTCGGTAGACAGGCACGTGAAGCTCCGGGCGGAAGGCTGATCGTGGCCGCACCCTGGCGGCTCCGTCTCATCCCGGGCACTCGCCCGTACCCGACCCGCCGGCGGACCCGCCGAGTCGAACCAGCCCGCGGCACGGCCGTATCCGCTGCTCGCGGCGGGCAACGCGCCGCGCACGGACGGCCACGGCGCACGCGACGGCACCGCGACCCGCCAGGGCGACAGCACAGGTTGACGAACTCCTCGCCGCGAAGACCAACGATCAGGAGACTGGCGCATGACCGACATCGACCTGACCAGCCTCACGCCGGAGCAGAAGCGCGCGCTGCTGGCAGAGCGGTTGCGGCGCAGGAACGGCCCGCGGCCACCGGCGCGCGAGCGGCGGTTCGCCGCGTCGTTCCCCCAGCAGCGCATGTGGTTCCTGGACCAGCTCAACCCGGGCAGCGCCGCCTACAACATCCCGGCGGCCGTGCGCGTGCACGGCCCGCTCGACCTGGAGCTGTGGCGCCGCAGCCTCGCCGAGATCGTGCGCAGGCACGAGTCGCTGCGCACCACGTTCGAGGAGGCCGACGGCGAGCCCGTGCAGGTCGTGCACGAGAGCGGCGAGCTGGAACTGACCGTCGAGGAGTGCGCGCACCTGCGCGGCCCGGACGGCGAGGAGGGCGTCAAGGAGCTGGCACGCCGGGAGTTCGCCCGCCCCTTCGACCTGGGCACCGGGCCGCTCATGCGGATGAAGTTCCTGCGCCTGGCCGCCGACGAGCACGTCCTGCTGCTCACCATGCACCACATCGTCGCCGACCTGTGGTCGACATCGGTGCTCTTCGGCGAGCTGGTCGCCCTCTACCAGGGCTGTCTGACCGGCACCGGCGCCGAACTGCCCGAGCTCTCCGTCCAGTACGCCGACTACGCGGCCTGGCAGCGGCGGCAGCTGGCAGGGCCGGGCTTCGCGGCCGAACTGGACTACTGGAAGACGGCACTTGAGGGCGCCGCGCCCATCCTCGAACTGCCCACCGACCGGCCGCGGCCCGCGGTGCTCGGCTCGGCCGGCGCCTCCCGGCCCTTCCGCCTGCCCGCCTCGGTGATGAGCGGCGTGCGCGAGCTGAGCCGGCGCACCGGCACCACCCCGTTCATGACCCTGCTCGCCGCCTACGTCGCCCTGCTGCACCGCTACAGCAGGCAGGAGGACGTCGTCGTCGGCGTGCCCGTGGCCAACCGCGGACACTCCCAGGTCGAGCAGCTCATCGGCTACTTCGTCAACACGCTCGCGATCCGCAGCGACGTCTCCGGCAACCCGACCTTCACCGAGCTGCTCGGCCGGGTGCGCGGCGCGGCCCTCGGCGCCTTCGCCCACCAGGAGGTGCCCTTCGAGCGGCTGGTGGAGGAGCTGCGCCCGGAGCGCGACCTGTCGCGCTCGCCGATATTCCAGGTGTCGTTCGTCTACCAGAACATCCCCGTCCCGGAGTTCGGCGTCGGCGGGCTGCGCCTGGAACTGATGGACATGGAGAGCTCCACCGCACGCTTCGACCTGGAGCTGCAGGTGTTCGAGCAGGGCGAGGAGCTGAGCGGCTGGTTCGAGTACAACACCGAGCTGTTCGACGCGGCCACGATCGACCGCATGGGCGGCCATCTGCGGGTGCTCCTCGACAACCTGCTCGCCGACCCGGACCAGCCCGTCCTGGACGTCGCGCTGCTGACCGAGGACGAGCAGCGTGCGCAGTACCAGGAGCGCGCGGACACCCTGAGCGAGTGGCCCGACCAGCTGCTCACCCACCAGCGCATCGAGCGGCAGGCGGCGCTGCGGCCCGAGGCCGAGGCCGTGTACTGCCAGGGCGAGACGCTCACCTACGGCCGGCTCGACGCATCCGCCAACCAGTTGGCCCGCAGGCTGCAGCGGCTCGGGGTGGGCCGCGACGTGCTGGTCGGGGTCTGCCTGGAGCGCTCGCTCGACATGGTCGTCGCCGTGCTGGCCGTACTGAAGGCGGGCGGCGCCTATGTGCCGGTCGACCCGAAGCTGCCCGCCGACCGCATCGCGTTCATGACCGAGGACGCCGGACTGCCCGTCCTGATCACCCAGAGTTCGGTGGCACCGGGCCTGCCGCGGTCCGGGGCCACGACGCTGTGCGTGGACGAGCTGCGCGAGGAACTCGCCGCCGAGTCCGCCGAGCCCCTCGACGCCCCGGTGGAGGGCGCGGACCTCGCCTATGTGATCTACACGTCGGGCTCGACCGGCCGCCCGAAGGGCGTCCAGCTGCCCCACCGGGCCCTGCGCAACCTCTTCTGGGCGATGAAGCAGTGGCCGGGCATCGACGCCGGCGACAGCCTGCTCGCGGTCACCACGCTGTCGTTCGACATCGCCACACTGGAGCTGCTGCTGCCGCTCGTCGAGGGTGCCCGCGTGGTGCTCGCCACCCGCGCGGTGGCCACCGACGGCAAGCTGCTGGCCGAGGAGATGGCCACCACCGGCGCCACCATGATGCAGGCCACCCCCTCCACCTGGCGGATGCTGCTCGACGCGGGCTGGCCGGGCCGCCCGGGCCTGCGCGGGCTGATCTGCGGCGAGGCACTGCCCCCCGACCTGGCGCGGCGCCTGCTGGCCAAGGGCGTGGACCTGTGGAACATGTACGGCCCGAGCGAGACCACGATCTACTCCCTGGGCACCCGGATCGTGGACGACACGATCACCATCGGCCGGCCGATCGCCAACACCGAGGTGCACATCCTCGACCCCGAGGGCCGTCCGGTGCCGCCGGGCGTCCCCGGCGAACTGTGCATCGGCGGAGCCGGTCTCGCCCGCGGCTACATCAACCGGCCCGAGCTGACGGATCGTCAGTTCATCCCCAACCCCTTCGACTCCGGCCTCGCCGACCGGCTGTACCGCACCGGGGACCTGGTACGGCGCAGGGTGGACGGCACCGTCGACTACCTCGGCCGGCTCGACCACCAGGTCAAGCTGCGCGGCTACCGGATCGAGCTGGGCGAGATCGAGTCGGTGCTGATGCGCCGGGAGCAGGTGAAGGACTCGGTCGTCGTGGTCCGCGAGGACCAGCCGGGCGACCAGCGGCTCGTCGCCTACGTGGTGCCCGACCCGGCGGCCGGCGGCGCCGACGGACTGCGCCGCCACCTGCGCGCGGCGCTGGCCGAGAAGCTCCCCGACTACATGGTCCCGGCCTCCTTCGTGTTCCTCGACGCGCTGCCGCTGACCCCCAGCGGCAAGACCGACCGCGGCGCGCTGCCCGCCCCCGAGGGACAGGAGACCCGCACGGCGGCGGTGTACGTCGCGCCCCGCGACGCCGAGGAAGAGGCCCTGTGCGCGCTGTTCGCCCAGGTGCTGAACGTGCCCGAGGTGGGCATCGACGACGGCTTCTTCGCTCTCGGCGGGCACTCGCTGCTCGCCACCCGGCTGGTGGCGCGCGTCCGCGCCACGCTCGGCGTCGAGCTGCCGGTGCGCGCCCTGTTCGAGAAGCAGACGGTGGCCGAGCTGGCCGAACTGCTGCGCCGGGGCGGCGGCGAGACCCGGCCCGCGCTCGGCCCCATGACCCGGCCCGACCCGCTGCCGCTGTCCTTCGCCCAGCGCCGGCTGTGGTTCCTGCACCAGATGGAGGGCCCCTCGCCCACCTACAACCTGCCGGTGGTGCTGCGCCTGACCGGCGCCCTGGACGTGGACTGCCTGCGCGAGGCCCTCGCCGACGTCGTCGCCCGCCACGAGGCGCTGCGGACCGTCTACCCGGACACGGGCGCGGTGGCCTGCCAGCAGATCCTCGACCCCGGGCAGGCACGCCCCGCGCTGGCGGTGACCGAGGTCGACGAGGCCGGCCTGGACGAGGCGGTGGCCGCCGCGGTCCGGCACACCTTCGACCTGACCCGGGAGATCCCGCTGCACGCGCAGCTGTTCGCGGTCGGCGACGACGTCCATGTGCTGGCCGTCGTCGTGCACCACATCGCGGCGGACGGCTGGTCGCTGACCCCGCTGCGGCTCGATCTGGCCACCGCCTACCGGGCCCGGCTGGCCGGCCACGCCCCCGCCTGGGCGCCGCTGCCCGTGCAGTACGCCGACTACGCCCTGTGGCAGCGTCAGTACCTCGGCGCGCAGGACGACCCCGAGAGCACCTGGTCGCGCCAGCTCGACTACTGGCGCGACGCGCTGGAGGGCCTGCCGGAGCGGATCGCCCTGCCCGTCGACCGCCCGCACCCGGCCGAGGCCTCCCACGACGGGGACACGCTCACCTTCCAGTGGGACGCGGACCTGCACGAGGGGCTGGCCCGGCTGGCCCGGGGCTGCGACGTCAGCATGTTCATGGTGCTCGACGCGGCGCTGGCGGTGCTGCTCAGCCGCCTCGGCGCAGGCTCGGACATCCCCGTCGGCGTGGCCACCGCGGGACGCGACGACCAGGCCGCCGAGCACCTGATCGGCTTCTTCACCAACACCCTCGTGCTGCGCACCCGGGTGTCGGACCGCCAGACGTTCCGGGAACTGCTCGCCGCGGTGCGGGAACGCACCCTCGACGCGCTCGCCCACCAGGACATCCCCTTCGAGTCCCTCGTGGACAGCCTGCGGCCGGCCCGCACGATGTCCCACCACCCGCTCGTCCAGGTCATGCTGTCCTGGCAGACCGTGACCGACGAGACCCTGGACCTGCCCGGCATCGAGGCGGCGCCGGTGGTCAGGAGCACCGGCACGGCGCGGATGGACCTGGTCCTGCTGGCGCACGAGCACCTCGCGGCCGACGGCACACCGGGCGGCATCGACGGCGGCATCGAGTACAACGCCGACGTCTTCGACCCGGAGACCGTACGCACCATGCTGCGCAGGCTGCGCCAGGTCGTGCTGGCGATGATCGCCGACCCGGACCAGCCGGTCGGCGACGTCGACCTGCTCACCCCGGCCGAGCGGCACCGCGTGCTGCGGGAGTGGAACGGCACGGCCGGCGAGGAGCCCGCGGCCGCACTGCCCGAGCTGTTCGAGGCACAGGCGGCCCGCACCCCGGACGCCGTCGCCGTCTCCTGCGGCGACGAGCGGCTGACCTACCGCGAGCTGTCCGCGGTCTCGGACCGGCTCGCCGCGCGGCTGCGCGAGCTCGGCGTCGGCGCCGACGGCGGCGAGGACGCGGTGTGCCTGCTGATGGAGCGCTCCGTGCGGGTGCCCGTGGCGATCCTGGCCGTGCTCAAGGCCGGCGGCGTGTACGTGCCCCTGGACCCCCGCTACCCCGACTCCCGCATGCGGCTGATCATGGCCGAGACCGGGGCGGGCCTGCTCCTGGTGGACGGGGACGGGCTGGAGTACCCGGCCGTCGACGGGGTGCGCGCCCTCGACGTGTCCGCCGAACTGGCCGCCGCGGACGAGGCGCCGGCCCCTGTCGCCCCGGCCGCGGGCGGCCCGGACCGGATGGCGTACGTCATGTTCACCTCCGGTTCCACCGGGCGGCCCAAGGGCGTGGCGGTCACCCACCGGAACGTGGCGAGCCTCGCCGCCGACCACGTGTGGCGCGGCGGCAACCACACCCGCGTCCTGATGCACGCCCCGACCGCCTTCGACGCCTCCACCTACGAGCTGTGGGTGCCGCTGCTGGCCGGCGGCGAGGTGGTCGTCGCGCCGCCCGGGGATCTGGACCCGGACGTGCTGGTGCGCACCATCCGCGAACAGCGCGTCACCGCGGCCTTCTTCACGGCCGCGCTCTTCAACCTGCTGGTCGAACGGGACCCCGCGGCGCTGGCCGGGATGCGCGAGGTGATGGCCGGCGGCGAGGCGCTCTCGCCTCCCGTGGTGGCCCGGGCGCTGGCCGCGTGGCCGAAGACCGTGCTCACCAACGGCTACGGCCCGACGGAGACGACCACCTTCGCCGTGCTGCACAGCACCCGCGAGGTGACCGACGGCACCGTGCCGATCGGCACGCCGATGGACGACACCCGCGCCTACGTCCTCGACGAGCGGCTGCGCCCGGTCCCGGTCGGCGTCCCCGGCGAGCTCTACCTCGCCGGATCGGGCCTGGCCCGCGGCTACTTCGCCCAGCCCGGCCTGACCGCCCAGCGCTTCGTCGGCTGCCCGTACGGCACACCGGGGACACGCATGTACCGCACCGGCGACCTGGTGCGCTGGCGCGCGGACGGGCGGATCGAGTACCTCGGCCGGACCGACGACCAGGTCAAGATCCGCGGCTTCCGCATCGAGCCGGGCGAGATCGAGAACGCGCTCGGCGCACACCCCGCCGTGGCGGACGCCGCCGTGGTGGTGCACACCAAGCCCTCCGGCGGCAAGGACCTCGTCGGCTACGCCGTACTCGCCGACGGTGCCCTCGCCGAGCCCGCCGAGCTGCGCGCGTTCGTGGCCGAACGGCTGCCGCAGTACATGGTGCCCGTCGTGGTGATGGTGCTCGACGCGTTCCCGATGACCGGCAACGGCAAGCTCGACCGCCGTGCGCTGCCCGCCCCGGACCTGGGCGCCGCAGCCCCGTCCCGGGCGGCGCGGACCCCGGTCGAGCGGACCCTCGCCGCCGTGTTCGCCGAGGTGCTCGGGCTGCCGGAGGTCGGCGCCGGGAGCGGCTTCTTCGACCTGGGCGGGGACAGCATCCAGGCCACCCAGCTGGTCGCCCAGTCCCGCACGGCCGGGCTGGTGTTCACCGTCCGCGACGTGTTCACCCACCAGACGGTGGAGGCGATCGCCCGCGTGGCGCGGCCGGCCGGCGAGGAGGCCGCGGCGAGCGTCACCGACATCGGCACCGGCGAGATCCCGCTGCTGCCCGTCGTGGAACGGCAGCGGCAGCTGGGCGGCTCGGTGGTCGGCTTCGACCTGTCCGCGACCGTCGGCCTGCCGTCCGGCGTGGACGAGGCCCGGCTGGTCACGACGCTCCAGGCGGTCGTCGACCGGCACGACGCCCTGCGCACACGGCTGGTGACCGGGCCCGACGGGCAGTGGTCGCTGCACGCCGACGAGCCCGGCACGCTGCGCGTCGCCGACGTCCTGCGCCGCGTGGACATCAGCGCGTCGGCCGACGCCGACGCGCGGGCGCTGATCGCCGAGGAGACGGCCGCGGCCAAGCGGCGGCTCGACCCGGCGAAGGGCGCGATGCTCCAGCCGGTGTGGTTCGACGCCGGGCCCGGGCGCCCGGGCCGGCTGCTCCTCGCCGTGCACCACTTCGCCGTCGACGGAGTGTCCTGGCGGATCCTGCTGTCCGACATCGCCGTCGCCTGGGAGGCGGTCACCGCGCGGCGTGAGCCGCTGCTCGCACCGGTGGCCACGTCCCTGCGCGGCTGGGCGCAGCGGGTGGCCACCGGCGAGGGCATCGCCCGGCACCGCGCCGAACTGCCGGTGTGGCAGGACGTCCTGCGGGGCGCCGAGCCCCTGCTGGCCGCGGAGCTGGACGCCGATCGCGACGTCACCGGCACCGAGGGGCGGCTGACGCTGACCCTGTCGGCCGAGGACACCGCGCCGTTGGTCGGGCAGGTCCCAGCGGTGCTCCGCCGCGGCATCCAGGACGTGCTGCTGACCGCCTTCGGACTCGCCGTCGGCCGCTGGCGCGCCCGCCGCCACGGCGGCGCCGGCGCCCCGGTGGTGCTGGACGTGGAGAGCCACGGCAGGCACGAGCACCTGGTCGACGGCGTCGACCTGTCCCGCACGGTGGGCTGGTTCACCAGCGTCCACCCGGTCCGCCTCGACTGCGCCGCGCTGCCCTGGGACGAGGTCGCCGGGGCGGGCGCCGAGCTGGCCGCCGCCCTCGCGCGCACCTCCGCACAGCTGCGGGCGCTCCCGGCGGGCGGCCTCGGCTACGGCGTGCTGCGCCACCTGGACCCGCAGTCCGCGCCGGAGCTCGCGGCGCTGCCCGCACCACAGGTGCTGTTCAACTACCTCGGCCGGGTGCCCGTCACCGACGAGGAGCGGCCCTGGCTGCCGCTGCGCGACGACACCGCGCCCGGTACCACCGGCGTGCGGCCGCTGTCCCACCCGCTCGAACTCAACGCCGTCACCCAGGACGGCCCGGACGGCCCGCGGCTGGTGGCCAACTGGAGCTGGGCGAGCTCGCTGCTCACCGAGGACGAGGTCCGCGAACTGGCGCAGGCCTGGTTCGAGGCGCTGCGCGCCGTCGCCCGGTGTGCCGACGCGGTCGAGAACGGCACGGTCGAGCTGCCCCGTGAGGACGACGGGCACGCCGCGGCCGTCGGCGCGGCCGACCTGCTGGGCGCCGCGATCCCCAGGGCCGACCGCAGCGACGGCGCCGGGCTGTCCTTCGGGCAGCTGGAGTTCCTGCTCCAGCCGGTCGGCCCCAACCACGCGCACCACGCCGTCATCACCGCGTACCGTGTGCGCGGCGAGCTGGACACCGTCGCACTGCGCCGCTCCCTGGACGACCTGGTGCGCCGCCACGACATTCTGCGCACCCGCTACGTCCAGCGCGGCTCGGCGACCCTGCAGTTCGCCGACGGCCGGCCCGAGTGGCCGCTCGACACCGCCGACCTGCGCGCCCACGAGGGCGAGGCGCGGCAGGAGCGGCTGCGCGAACTGCTCACCGAGGAGACCAGGCGGCCGTTCCGCATCGAGGACGGCAACCTGGTGCGCGCCCTGCTCGTGCGGCTCGCCGACCGGGAACACGCGCTGGTCCTCGTCGCCCACCACATCCTGGTGGACCACTGGGGCTTCCTCGTGGTCTTCGACGAGCTGTCGACGCTGTACGCGGCCCACGCGGCGGGGCGCCGGCCGCAGCTGCCCGACGTCATGGTCCAGCACCTGGACTACGCGGCCTGGGAACAGGGGCTGCTGGCCAGCGGCGCGCTCGACGAGCACGTCGGCCACTGGCGCAGGGAGCTGGACGGTGCGGCGCGGCGGCTCGACTTCGAGGCGCCGGAGCACCAGCTCGACGACTTCATCGAGGGCTTCAGCCACAGTGTCGTGGTCGGCGCCGAGGTCATGACGGCGGTGAAGGAGGCCGCCCGCCGCGAGGGCGTGACCCTCTTCATGATGCTGATGTCGGCGTTCCACGTGCTGCTGCACAGCTACTCGGGCGCCACCGACATCGCGGTCAGCCACCCGCTGGCGGGCCGCGAACGGCCGGAGACCAGGGCGATGGTCGGCCCGTTCATCAACATCATCCTCAACCGGTCGCGGATGGCGGACGACCCGACGTTCCGCGAACTGGTCCAGCGGGTCCTCCAGGGCGAGCTGGACGCGTACTCGCACCAGAACGTGCCGGTGCGCGCGCTCGTGCACGACGGCGTGGTCGGCGACGGCAACCAGCTGCCCCTGCGCGTGATGCTCAACCTGCTCGGCGTGCCGAGCCGGACGCTCACCCTGGACGGGCTGGAGGTGACACCGCTGGGCGTGCAGGTCGGCGACGTGACCCCGCTCCCGGAGCTGATCACCGCGATCGAGCCGCACAACCTCGACCTCTACCTGGTGGCCCGCGACGTCGAGGGCGAGCTGCACGGCCTGTGGGTGTACTCGCCGGACTACATCGAGCCGGCCGTCATGGGCGCGATCGTCCGCCAGTGGCCGCTGGTCCTCGAACTCATCGCCCACCACCCGGAGTTGACGGTTTCCCAGCTGCGCGCGCGCGTGCGGGCCGAACAGGAGTAGAGAACATGACCAAAACCACGCACGCCGTCACGGGCGGGCTGCCGACGCACCGGGAGCGGCCGTTCGACCCGCCCCGGGCGCTGCGCACCGAGGGTCCGATCGGCCGGATGACCTTCCCCGACGGATACGAGGGCTGGCTCGTCACCGGGCACCGGCAGGGCCGGCAGATCCTGTCCGACAAGCGGTTCAGCTCGCACGCCTCGCACAAGCACCTGGCGTTCCCCTCCGACCGCCCGTCGGACCTGGAGGCGGACATCCCGGGCCTGTTCGAGCACATGGACCCGCCGGACCACACCCGCTTCCGGCGGCGCCTGGCCGGTCAGTTCACGCTGCGCCGGATGCGCCTGCTCGCCTCGCGGATCGAGGAGATCACCGCGCAGTACGCCGACGCGATGCTGCGCAAGGGACCGCCCGCGGACCTGGTCGCCGACTACGCGGTACCGGTGTCCTCGCAGGTGATCTGCGAGCTGCTCGGCGTGCCGGCCGGCGACCGGGACCGGTTCGTGGGCGACTCGGAGAACCTGCTGCGCCTGGACGTCGACCCGCAGCAGGCACAGGCCTCGCTGAAGGACCTCGTCGACCTCACCGGCGAACTGCTCCTGCGCAAGCAGGCCGAGCCGGCCGACGACGTGCTGAGCGTGCTCGTGGCCGGGGACGACATCAGCCTCCAGGAGTCCGTCGGCGCCACCCTGCTGCTCCTGGTCGCCGGGCACGAGACCACCGCCAACATGCTCTCGCTCGGCACGTACGCGCTGCTGGACAACCCGGACCAGATGGCCCTGCTGCGCGCGGACGAGTCGCTGATCGAGAGCGCCGTCGAGGAACTGCTGCGCTACCTCACCGTCGTCCACGTGGGCGTGCAGCGCACCCCCACCGAGGACGTCGAGATCGACGGGGTGACCCTGCGCAAGGGGGAGACGGTGCTGATCCACCTCCCCACCGCGAACCGCGACCCGGAGCAGTTCACCGACCCGGACCGCCTCGACGTCACCCGGGGCGGACACAGCCACCTCACCTTCAGCCACGGCATCCACCAGTGCCTCGGCCAGCAGTTGGCCCGGCTGGAACTGCGCATCGGCTACACCGCGCTGCTGCGGCGCTTCCCGGACCTGCGCATCGCCGGGAACCCGGACGAGATCCCGATGCGCTCCGACATGGCCGTCTACGGCGTGCACCGGCTGCCGGTGACGTGGTGAACGGCCGCGGCGAGAAGGAGAGCACCATGGCGAACCCGTTCGACGACCCCGACGGCGTCTACCGGGTACTGGTCAACGCCGAGCAGCAGTACAGCCTCTGGCCGGGTGACATCGGCGTGCCCGCAGGCTGGTCGCCGGTGTTCGGCCCGGGCACCCGGGACGCCTGCGTCGAGTACGCCGAGTCCCACTGGAGCGACATACGCCCGGCCTCGCTGCGGGCGGCCCGGTGACGACCGCGACGGTGCCGCGCTCGCCCCTGCGGAGCCGCCAGTTCCGCAGGGTCGTCGCCGCGGAGTTCACCTCCTCCGTCGGCACCCAGATGACGACGCTCGCACTGCCCTGGTTCGTGCTGATGACCAGCGGCTCACCGGCGCGCATGGGCCTGGTGTTCCTCATCCAGATCCTGCCGGTGCCGCTGCTGAGCATGCCGGCGGGACTGGTCGTGGCCCGCTGGGGCGCCCGCCGCGTCACGATCGTCGGCGACCTGTGCAGCGCGGTGCTGACGGCGGCCGTGCCCACGCTGTATCTCGCGGACATGCTGCCGTTCTGGGCGCTGTCGGTGATCGTGGCCCTGGTCGGCTGTGTCGCGTCGGCCTATCTGTCCGCGCAGCGCATGCTGCTGACCGAGACCATCGGCTCGGACGAGGGTGTCGTCACCGCGGGCAACGCCCTGTTCGAGACGGCGACCTCGACGGCGCGGCTGGTCGGCCCGGCGGTCGCCGGTTTCCTGATCGCCCAGTTCGGCGCGCTCAACGTGCTGTGGATCGACGCGGCCTCGTTCGCGGTGTCGGCCGCGCTGCTGGCCGGGCTGCCCCGGCACCCGCAGGCCCCCGAGGCACCGTCGGCGAACAACATGGCGGAGGGCGTGCGCTACCTGTTCCGGGATCCGGTGCTGCGCACGATGTCGCTCGCCGCGCTCGGGTACGGCACGCTCATGCCCGTCGTGCTGCTCGCCCTGCCCGTCATGGCCAGGAGCCGCTACCACGCCGACCCGCACGTGGCCGGCTGGCTGCTGGCGGCGTGGGGCGGCGGCACCGCGCTGGGCACCGTCGTGGTCGCCCGGCTCGCCCGCCGGATCCCGCCCGTGCGGCTGGCGGCGGCGGGCGGCGTCGGCGCGGCGGTCGTGCTGTGGCTGCTGCCCTGGAACCAGCCGGTCACGACACTGGCCCTGACGGTGGCGGCCAGTTGCATGTTCCTGCCCGGGGTGACCGCGCCCGCCGTCGCCCTGATGATGCTGCGGCCGCCGGAGCACCTGCGCCCGCACGTGGTCCCGGTGTTCGGCGCGGCCGTCTTCGTCGCGAGCCCGATCGCCTACGGCGTGGCGGGCCTGCTGTTCGAGCAGCTCACGGTGGGCACCGTGCTCGCCGGGGTGGCAGCCGGGGCGAGCCTGTGCGCCCTGCTGCTGCTGAACCTGGCGCGCCGCCCCGACCGCCCCTGAGCCGGCGGCGCCGGCCGCCGACAACCCGCCCGGGCCCGTCGCCGTGCACGCAACGGCGGCGGGCCCGCGCCTCACGCCAGGGCGTCCAGCGCCTGCTTGACCGCGTTGCCCACGTTGATCCCGGCGTGGTGCAGCAGGAACTCCTCGCCGCCCACCAGGTCGTAGTGGACGTCCGGCACACCGATCCGCCGCACCGGCGGGCCCCCGGCCTCGGCCACCACCTCGCACACCGCGCCCCCCAGACCGCCCAGGGCGCGGTGGTCCTCGATGGTCACCACGACTTCGGCGTTGGCGCTCGCGTGCAGCACGGCCTCCTCGTCCAGCGGCTTGACCGTGTGCATGTTCAGATGCCCGGCGCTCACACCGCGCGCCGCGAGTTCGCGCGCCGCCTCGGCCGCGACCAGGTTGGGGTGGGGGCCGGCGGCGACGAACAGCACACGGCCGGGCGGGCGCAGGACACTCGCCCGGCCCAGCACGAACGCGGTGCGCTGCGCGTACAGCGGGCTCGTGGCCCCCCGCCCGAGCCGCAGGTACACCGGTCCCGGATCCTCCGCGATCGCCACGGTGGCCTGGGCGGCCTCGAAGGCGTCGGCCGGGACGACCACCGTCATGTTCGGCAGCATCCGGACCATGCCGATGTCCTCCAGCGAGTGGTGGGTCGGGCCGTAGTGCCCCGACGCCAGACCCGCGTGCGTCCCCACGATCTTGACCGGGAGGTTCGCGCCCGCCACGTCGATCTTGATCTGTTCGTAGGCCCGGGCGACGGCGAACGGGCTCATGCCGTTGGCGAACACCGGCCGCGCGGACACCGTCATGCCGGCGGCGACCCCGATCATGTTCTGCTCGGCGATGCCCAGGTCCACGTGCTGGCGCGGCAGTTCGCGCGCGAAGTGGTCCTCGAAGTTCATGTCGGCGGTCAGACACGCCAGGTTCGGGTTCTCCCGCGCGAGGGCGAGCAGCATCATCGCGTAGGCGTCGCGGCCCTGGACGGTCGAGCGGTTCTCCCAGACGTGGTCGAGCACCTCCGCGACGGTGCGGCGGACCGCGAGGTCGGAACTCATGCCTCGTCACCTGCCAGGGCCGCGAGGGCCCGCCGCCGCGCCTGCTCGTCGAGGGTCGCCGAATGGCTCTGCTTGGTGTCTTCCAGGCCGGGCACCCCGCGCGCCTTGATCGTGCGGGCGATGACGACCGTCGGCCGGCCCGGCTCGACGGGCCCGGTCAGCGCCGCGCGGATCTGGTCGTGGTCGTGCCCGTCGATCGTGAGCACACGCCAGCCGAAACCGGCCCACTTGCCGGTCAGGGGCTCCAGCGACATGCAGTCGTCGGTACGGCCGCTGATCTGCCAGCCGTTGCGGTCGACGATCGCGATCAGGTTGTCGGCGCCGTGGTGCGCCGCCGCCATCGCCGCCTCCCAGTTGGAGCCCTCCTGCAGCTCCCCGTCGCCGAGGATCACGAAGGCCCGCTTGTCGTGGCCGAAGCGCCGGCCGGCGAGCGCGACACCGAGGCCCAGCGGGAGCCCGTGTCCGAGCGCGCCGGTCGAGAAGTCCACGCCCGGGAGGCGCTTCATGGGGTGGCCGCCCAGCCGGCTGTTCTCCTGAGCGTAGGTGGCCAGCTCCGCCTCGGGGATGATCCCGGTCGAGGCGAGCACCGCGTACAGGCCCGCGGACGCCTGGCCCTTGCTGAGGATCAGGTGGTCACGGTCGTCCGAGGGCCCGGTGCCGGCCGGGTCGCGCAGCACCTCCGCGTACAGCACGGCCAGCAGGTCGGCGATCGACAGGCTGCCGCCGATGTGCACGCCGTTCGGCGACGCGCTCATCTCGATGACCCTGCGCCGGATCTGCACGGCGAGTTGTTCCGCCACGGTCCGCGGCGGCGTCTGTGTGAGCATGCTTGATCCTTCCGAAAGCCGTCCGGCAGGGCGTCACACGAGGCCGCAGGCGGCCCGGGGCGCGGTGGGCCGGACCTCGAAGAGCGATTCGCGGACGCGCTCGACGAACACGTAGTCCAGCTCCAGCGTGACGGGGTCCGGGTGTGTCATGAACACCCGGAGCGGGCTGGTGAGCAGGTCGTGGGTGGGCACGATGGGGTCGCCGGGCGCCCGCTTGACCACGAGGTCCACCACCGAGGGCCGCTCGCGGATCTCCTCGACCAGCGCCTGGTCGACCGAGACGACGGTGCCGGACAGGGTCGTCGGCGCGTTGTACACGACGGCGGGCTGGCGCCGTGTGTAGACACCGTCGCCGTAGCGGGCGAGGAACTCCTCGGGACGCAGGTAGGCCAGCGCCGTCAGGTCGGCGCTGTTGACGCCGATGGCGGTGTCGTGGAAGGCCGGGTGCAGATGCCCGTTGACCCGGGCGCCGACCTCCACGAGCGCCGGTCCCTCGTCGGTGACGATGAGTTCGGTGTGCGCCGGGCCGTGGTGGATGCGCAGGGCGTCGAGCACGGTGCGGGTGTAGGCGATGAGCGCCTGGGCCACCAGGGTGTCCGAGGGCACCAGGATGTCGCGGTTGTAGATGGGCTTGCCGTTCGGCAGCAGGCGCTTCTCGTACTGCCACACACCGCAGACGAAGGCGTGGCCGTCCACGCTCACGGTGTCGACGATGTACTCGGTGCCCTCCAGGTAACTCTGCACGAGCACCTCGGTGTTGGCGCCGTTGAAGACGGTGGTCGTGCCGAGCACCGCGCGGCACGCGGAGCGCAGCTCGTCGGCGCTGCGGCAGACGGTGACCCCGTCCGTGGAGGCGGACGCCAGCGGCTTCGCCACGCACGGCCAGTACGCGTGCGCCTCGGCCCACGCGACGGCCTCCTCGGCGTCGTCGGTGAGCAGTTGCCGTGCGGTGCGCAGCCCGGCCGCGGCGACCGTCTCGATCATCTTGTGCTTGTCCCTGCGCGCCGCGGAGAACGTCGTGCCGTTGCTGCGCACGTCCAGCGCCTCGCTCAGCCGGTCCGCGAGCAGGACGCCCGGCTCCTGGCCGGGCAGGACGAACCGCGGCTCGATCTCCTTGAGCACGCGCTCGGTGCTGCCGTCCGGGGAGTAGACCAGCCAGTCGAGGTACGCGCCCCGGTCCCACGGCTGCATACGGGAGATCGGCTCGGCGGAACTCTGCACGTGGATCACGTCGACCCCGAGCCGGTTGAACGCCGCGGGCAGGAAGTTGCCGGTTCCGTACGCGTCGACGAGGACACCGACCGCACGGCCCCTGGCCCTGCGCACCACCTCCGCGGAGCGGTCCGCCGGCTCCTGCGTAGCCCTGCCCACGGTCAGCTCGGTCATCGGGTCCTCCGCTGTCGGGTCGTCACGGTCTGCGATCAGCACCGTAGGAGCCGGGGCGTGCGGGACAGCGGGATCTACGACTTGAGTCACATGGGGTGCCCCCCAAAGGCACACGGCCCGCCCGTCGCCGGTGACCGGATTTCCGTCCGTGTGCTGCCTGCCGCGTCCGGGCACCGGTAGCGTGGCGGGCACTCCGCCTCCCCCCGTGCGAAAGGTGCCCGATGTCCTACTCGGCCGACGAGAGCCGCTACGACCGTCTGTCCTACCGGCGTGCCGGGCGCAGCGGGCTGCTGCTGCCACCGCTGTCCCTGGGGCTCTGGCACAACTTCGGGCCCGACCGGCCGGCCGACACCCAGCGCGCCCTGCTGCTGCGCGCCTTCGACCTCGGCATCACGCACTTCGACCTCGCCAACAACTACGGCCGGCCGGTGTTCGGACACGCGGAGACCCGCTTCGGCGAGGTGCTGCGGAGCGATCTGCGCCGCTACCGGGACGAGATCGTCCTGTCCACCAAGGCCGGTTACGAGGGGTGGCCCGGACCGTACGGCATCGGCGGCTCCCGCAAGTACCTGACGGCCTCGCTGGACCGCAGCCTCGCCCGGCTCGGCGTCGACCACGTCGACGTCTTCTACTCCCACCGGCCCGACCCGGACACCCCGGTCGAGGAGACCATGGGGGCCCTCGCGGACGCCGTACGGCAGGGCAAGGCGCTGTACGCGGGCATCTCCAACTACTCCCCGGAGCAGACGCGGCAGGCCGCCGAGGCGCTCGCCGCCCACGGTGTCCCGCTGACGCTCCACCAGCACCGCTACTCGATGTTCGACCGGGCGCCCGAGCGCGGGCTCTTCGCCGAACTGGCCCGGCTCGGCACCGGCGGCACCGTGTTCTCCCCGCTCGCGCAGGGCCTGCTGACCGACCGTTACCTCACCGGCTCCGTGGCGTCCGACAGCCGCGCCGCGACCAGCATGTTCCTGTCCGCCGACGACATCACCGAGACCTATCTGCAACGGGCCAAGGCACTCGACGCCCTCGCCGGCGAACGCGGCCAGAGCCTCGCCCAGCTCGCCCTGAGCTGGGTGCTGCGCCGTCCGGAGGTCACCTCGGCGGTCATCGGGGCCAGCAGCGTCGCCCAACTGGAGGCCAACGTGGCGGCCCTGGACGCCCCGCCGCTCTCGGAGGAGGAACTGGCCGCCGTCGAGCCCTACGCGGTGGACCCGGCCACCACCTGACCCTCCGGGCCGCCGCGTGCGGCTTCGTCCGGGCTGCCCTGCGTGTTTTCCGCGGCTTGTCGTGTGCGTCTTCGCGCAGGCTCTCAGGTGCGCTGGGTCCGGGCCGCCGCGCGCGGCTCTTCCCAGGTCGCCAGGTGTGCCCCGTTCCGGCCGCCGCACGCTGGTCCTCTCCGCCCGCTGCGTGCGTCTTCGCCCAGGCCGCGGCGCGCGGCTCCGTTCAGGTCGCCACGCGCAGGCGGCGGGTGCCGGGGGCGTCGCCGGGGTGGATGAGGCGCATGGAGGCGGCCTTGTTCACGGCGTCCAGGCGGCTGACCGCGTCGAGTTTCTCGAAGATGTTGCTCAGATGCCGCTTGACGGTACCCTCCGCGATCCCCAGCTGGACCGCTATCTGACGGTTGCTCAGGGCGGCCGCCGCGTGGGTGAGGACCTCCACCTCGCGTGCCGACAGATCGGCCCCGTACGCCGGGCCGGTGCCGGCCGCGCGCAGCGGGCTCTGGTGCAGGGGCAGCGTCACCGTCTGGTACAGCCGGGCCCCCCGCTGTGCGCGCACGGCGTCGACGAGGGCGCCGTAGCCGATGCTCTTGTGCAGATAGCCGTGGATGCCGAGGTCCAGCAGGGACTGCACGAGGCGCGGCTGCTCCAGCAGGGACAGCACGAGCACCCGGCAGGCCGGCATGCCGTGCAGCAGCCGGTTGGCGAGGGCCTCCCGGTCGTCGGCGGGGGCCATCTGGACGTCGAGGACCACGAGGTCGGGACGGGTCCGGGCGACCAAAGTGAACAACTCCGCCACATGGCCCGTCTGGCCCACGACCTCGATGCCGGGCTCCGTGTCCAGCAGCGCGCACAGGGACTCGCGCAGCAGCCTCTGCTCGTCCGCGATCACGACGCGCAAGGATGCATGGGGCATGACAGGCATGACAGGCAGCACTCCTGATGTCCGGGGCGGAAAACCACTCGGGATGACGGAGAAACTCACGTCCCGCTCGACACCGTGGATTTCCACGGCCGCGATTTCCTTTGCGCCTGAAACACATTAGTGGCGTTCAGCTTCGCGGGCCTATATGCACGCGTCACGAACGCCTGTGGATGGTTCCTGGCCTGCTGCCCGGCGCCCTGATGTGCCTTTGAGCGCGGTGACGTGTGACGGAAGTCGTAGCGCCGCAGGCCCAGCCGTCTTCGGCGCCCTAAGTTCCTGGCGTCCCCGGACCGGCGAGGCCCGCCGGAGGAGAGGCCGACATGAAGAAGATCATCATTCTCGGAGTCAACGCGACAAGCGCCAAGTACGTGCCCCAGGCGCTGCGTTCGGCGGGATTCGAGCCCGTCTTCCTGGCGGACCCCGACGCGTTCGCCGGGCAAGCCGCGCAGAGCCTGCGCGGCTGTTCCTGCGTCCCGGTGAACATCCAGGACCGGGCCGCGGTACTGCGTGCGCTGGCCGACGATCCGTCGATCACCGACGAGGCGTTCGCCATCACGGGCCTGTACGACGAGAAGTTCCCGCTGATCGCGCAGATCGCCGCCACCTACGACCTGCACGGCCCGGAACCGGTCGCCGTACGCCTGGCCTCCAAGGGCGAAGTCGCCGCGCTCATACCGGAGTTCAGCCCGCCCACGATCCGCTTCACCGACGCCGAGGCGGCCCGGCTGGCCGTCGACCCCGCCGCCCTCACCCCGGCGCCCGACGGCTACGTCCTCAAGCCGGCCGAGCAGGCCGGCGGGCGCGGGGCGACGCGGCTGCCGCAGGGCGCCGGACCCGTGGACGTGTGGAACGCGGTGGCCGCCACCGGCCTGTCGCAGGACGGGTCGCACCCGTGGGTGCTGCAGGCGGACATCCGCGGACCGCTGTTCAGCCTGGAGGGGTACGTCACCGACGGCCGGATCGTGTTCATCGACTTCTCGCAGCGCGGGCGCATCGCCTGGACCGAGGTGAGCAATCTGCTCCCCGCCGACCGCCGGCTGCCCCACGGCGTCGAGGAGCGGTGCAAGGCGGCGGTCACGGCGCTCGTCGAGCGCTCCGGCCTCGCCCAGGGCTACTTCCACTGCGAGTTCCTCGTCGGCGGCGGACGCCCGTACCTCATCGACGCCAACGTCGGACGCCTCGGCGGCGGCGCCATGGTCGAGCAGCTCGCGCTCTCCCACGGCCTGGACCCGGTCGAGATCATCGCCCATGTGCTGACCCTGGGCCTGCCGGCCGCCGGCACGAGCCCGGAGCCCGCCTACGGCCGCCAGGGGAGCGGCAGGTCGACCCTGTCGTACTACTACGGCCTCGAAGGCGGCGGGCAGGTCACCTCGGTGTCCGTGCCGGACGACGGGCGCTGCCTGCACACCCAGGTCGTGCCGGACGGCGGGCGCGTCGGCCCCGTCGGCACCGGCGACTCCGTCTGGGTCGGCATGCTGACCGGGTTCACCAGCGACGTGGCCCGGGACATCGAGAACGTCGTGGTGCACACCGCCGACGGTCCGCGCCCGCCGGCCTGGGTCGCGCCGTCATGACCGGCGTGCGCGGCGCCCCGCCCGGCGGCTGGACGATCTACGTCGTCCGCTTCCTCACCTACAGCACCTGGGGCGTGCTGTACCCGTTCTTCACCGTGTGGCTGCTGGACCAGAAGCTGCTGTCGGCCGCGGACTGCGGGCTGGTCACCGGGGCCGCGGTGCTGGCCAACCGGCTCGGCTCGCTGGCGTTCGTCCGCGTCCTGCCGCCGGGCAGCGAGCGCCGCTCCATCGTCGGCTCGCAGCTCGCGATGGCGGCGGCCGCGGCCGTGATGTGCGCGATGGCGCTGCTCAGCGTCCGCTCCCTGGCCGGCTGGGTGCTGCTCGCGGCGGCCTTCGGCCTGGCCGGCTCGCTCGCCACCCTGGCCCAACTGACCCTGATAGTCCACCAGTTCGGCCCCGAGGAGACCCGCAGGGCCTTCTCCTACGAGAACGTCGCGCTGAACGCCGCGGGCGGCCTCGCCCCCTTCGTCTCCGCGCTGGCCTACGCCGCCACCGGCCGGCTGTACGTGCTGGCCCCGATCGGGTTCGCCGTCGTAGCGGGCCTGCTGGCGACCCGCCTGGCGCCGGGACGCGCACCTGCCGTCGGGACGCCGGCGGCCGCGCCGGACCCCGCCTCGGCCGGGCCGCGCGGCATGCTGACCCTGCTGGGGGTCAACTTCCTGACCCACGTGACCTACGCGCAGTTCTACGGCGTGTTCGCCGTCTACGCGAGCCCCACCCTCGGGGCGCGCGACGTCGGCCTGCTGTTCGCCTTCGCCAGCGTCGCCATCGTGGCGCTGCAGTCGCTGGTGACCCGCTGGGCGCGCGGAGCCGGCGAACCCGCGCTCATCGTGGCCGGCAACCTGGCGCTCGGCACGGGCACCGCGCTGCTCGTGGCGCCCGAGGGCGGCATGGCGCTGATGCTCCTGGCCGTGGTCGCCGTCTCCGTCGGCGAGATGCTCTACGGCCCCGTCTACCAGACGCTGGCCGTGGCCGTCGCCGGAGGGCGGACCGGCCTGGCCGTCGGCTCCCTGACCTTCGTGTGGGGCCTGGCCGAATCCCTCGCCGTGGCGGTGGGGCTGTGGCTGGTCGGGGCCGGGCTCGGCGCCCTGACGTTCCTGGCCGGGGCCGGCGCTGCCGTGGCCGTCGTCGTGATCGTCGCCGTCCTGCACCGCCGCTTCAGCGCCATGGCGATCACCGCCGAGGCCGCACCCGCCGCCCGGCGCGCGGCCGGTACCACGTCGTGACAGGAAGGGACATCGTGGCATCCGCATTCTCCGCCGCCCGGCGCTCCGCCGCCGGGCGACGGCCGCTCCGCGTCCTCAAGTTCGGCGGGACCTCGATGGGGACCACCCCCGAGCGGCTCGCCCGGATCGCGGGCATCGTCGCCGAGGCACATCGCCGCGGCGGCGTCGTGGCGGTCGTCTCCGCCCGCGGGGACTCGACCGACCGGCTCATCGACGAGGCCCGCACCGCGAACGCGCTGCCGCCGGGCCGGGAACTCGACCAGCTGCTGGCCACCGGCGAAGCACGCTCGGCCGCCCTGCTGGCCATGGCCCTGCACGGGGTGGGCGTGCCCGCCGTCTCGCTGCTCGGGGCGCAGGCCGGGGTCAGCGTCTCGGGCCGGCACACCGACGGGCGCATCAGGGACATCGACACCGCCCGCGTGCGCGAGGCACTGGCCCGCGGCGACGTGGCCGTCGTGGCCGGCTTCCAGGGCCTGAACGCGGCCGGCGACGTCACCACCCTGGGCCGGGGCGGCTCCGACACCTCGGCCGTGGCGCTGGCCGTCGCGCTCGGCGCCGACGGCTGCGAGATCTACACCGACGTCGACGGGATCTACTCGGCCGATCCGCGCATCGTGCCGGACGCCCGGCTGATACCGGTCGTCCGCAACAGCGTCATGGCCGAGATGGCCTACGCGGGCGCCCGCGTGCTGCACACGCGCTCGGTGGAACTGGCGGGCCGCGCGGGCCTCGACATCCATGTACGGAGCGCCTTCAACCATCGCCCGGGGACCGTCGTGGTCCCCGAACCGGAGGGAGCTGACACAGCCGTGCTCGAAACCGAAGACCGTGTGGTGGCCGTGTCCCACGAGCCGGGCAACGCCCGGGTCACGATCGTCGCCGTCTCCCCGGACGTCCCGCTGCGCGGGACGGAGGTCCTCGCCCTGCTGGCCGACGTGTCCGTGCCGGTCGACGTGATGACCAGGTTCACCGACCGCTCGGGGCGGCACGGCTGGGACTTCACCGTCCCGGCCGACGACGTCGACACCGTCACGAGCCTGCTCACCACCCTGCCCGGCAGCCTCGCCGTCGACGCCGCCGTGGCGAAGGTGTCCGTCGTCGGCGCCGGGCTGATGAGCGACCCCCGGACCATGGGACGGATGCTGAACGCGCTGCTCGCCACGGGGATCGACCCGCTGTCCATGGCCACCTCGCAGAGCCGTATCTCCGCGACGGTGCCCGAGGCGGACTGCGCCCGCGCGGTGGCGGTGCTGCACGAGGAGTTCCTGTCCGGCCCCCTGCTGCACGAGGCGATGCGGCCGCAGACGGTCGCGGTCGGACCGCGCATCTGATCCGGCGGGCGGCCGGCGGGAGAACACCGGCGGCGCCGTGCGGCGGCCGGCCGCACCCGTCCGGCAGCTCTCCCGTGTGCTTCCCCGCCGTCACCGAAAGGGGCCCTTCATGACCGAGCCGGAACCGCCGCGCACCGGGTGCCGCCCGCACGCGCCGGTGCCGCAGCCCCGCAGGACCGAGGTCGCCGACGGGGTGTTCGCCTGCACCCCGCCCGGCGACGGCGGGTGTCCGAGCAACGCGGGCCTGATCAGCGGGCCCGACGGGGTGACCCTCATCGACACGGTGGCGGCCGGGTCGCGCGCGCTGGCCCTCGCCGCGTCCGCCGAGGCGCTGCGCGCGGGCCCGGTCCGCGCCGTCGTCAACACCCACCACCACGGCGGTCACGTCCTCGGCAACGCGGCCTTCCCCGGCGCGACCGTCATCGCGCACGCGCTGGCCCGCAGCGAGATGGCGGAGACCGGTCCGGCCCCGACGCAGCGGTGGCCCGACGCCGAGCGGGGCGACGTCCGGCTCGTCCTGCCGTCGGTCACCTTCGACGAGCGGCTGACCCTCTACAGCGGGGAGCGCCGGATCGAACTCGTCTTCTGCGGACCGGCGCACACCACCAACGACGTGGTCGCGTGGCTGCCGGACGACGGGGTGCTGTTCACCGGGGACGTGGCGCTGTCCGGGGTCACCCCCAGCGCGCTGACGGGATCGGTGGAGGGGGCGCTGCGGGCCGTCGCGACGCTGCGGGGCTTCGGCGCCCGCACCGTCGTCTGCGGGCACGGCCCCGTGTGCGGCCCGGAGGTCTTCGACGAGACGGAGGCCTATCTGCGGTGGATCCAGGTCATCGCGATGGAGGGCTGGCAGCAGGGGCTGACCCCGCTGGAGACCGCCAGGGAAGCGGGACTCGGCGACTTCGGCCGGCTGCTCGACGCCGGGCGCATCGTGGGCAACCTCCACCGGGCCTACGCCGAACTCGACGGCGGCGCCCTCGGGCGGCCCCTCGAACTGCCGCCGGTCTTCGCGGAGACGGCGCAGTACACCCGGGACACCCGCCCCGCGTACCTGGCCTGATCAGCGAACCCATTGACTAAACCAGATGGTTGGTTTCTTATGAACCGAGGATGGAAGGAAACAGCCAATGTCTGCTGAAACCATTGCGGACGCGCAGGCCGGGATACCCGACGTGGTCCGGCTGACCCCGACCTTCGACGTGGACTCCCTGGTGCGCGACGTGAAGTCGCTGCGCACGGAGCAGGCCGCCGACTGGAAACTGCAGAACACCTTCGTCAGCGACGACAACCTGATCGAGACCGAACTCGACTGGCGCATCATGCCGTTGCACAGCACGGGCGGTGACAAGACGCGCACCGACCCCGGCGGCCCCGGCCTGCTGCCGTTCGCCGACACCCCCCACGTGAGGCACGCGCCGTACCTGCACTCGGTGATGCGCTCGATCCCCTCACCGCTGCGCTCGGTGCGTCTGATGGCGCTGGGTCCGGACACCTACGGCCCCGACCACTTCGACAACAAGTACGCGCTCACCTGGGGCATCGCCCGTCTGCACCTCCCCGTGCTCACCCTGCCGCAGGCCAGGCTGTTCTTCGGCGAGACCCCCTACGTGTGGGAGGCCGGCTCGCTGTGGTTCGGCAACTTCGCCCGCACCCACCGGATCGAGAACAGCGGCCGTACCCACCGCGTGCACTTCGTGCTGGACGTGCAGGTGACCGACGGGTTCTTCGACCTGTTCCCCGAAGAGGTCCGCGCCGCACTGCCCTTCGACCGGATCATGGTCAACCGTGCCGAGCGGCCGCTCACGCCGGCCCCGCTGCACCAGGTCGCCTTCGAGGTGCCGAAGTCCTTCACCGACTGGGAGGAGGAGGACGGGCAGTTCCTCCAGGAGCAGCCGACGGTCGCCGCGGAGATCAGGGCGCGGGACGGCGGCCTGGTGCTGCACTACGACGGCACGCCCTACGCGGGCCTGGTGCACGTCGGGGACAACGAGTTCCGCTTCCAGGGCTGGACCGACGAACGCAGCGTCCAGGTCGTCGACGAGGCCGGGCAGCGCCGGGCCGTGCTGCGCACCCGCGCCGGCAGGCAGGTGCGGACGCTGGCCGTCCCGGCGACCCCGCTCGGCGCGTGAACGGCGCGGTGGAGGGCACCATGGCCACGACGGTGAGGACGCCGCGACCGGCGGGCTTCGGCTCCCCGACCGAGGGAGTGGGCACCGAGGAGTGGGACCGGCTGGCCGGCGACCACTTCTACGCCGCCAGCGGATGGCTGGACTTCTGCGTCCACGATCCCGGCGGGCGCACGCTCACCGGCAACGTGCACACCCGGCTGTCCGACGGCGGCACCGCGGCCGTTCCGGTCACGGCCGTCTGGGAGGAGAACAACGGGTTCTACCAGTGGGGCCGGCTGCTGGAGCGGGCCGGCCTGCCCGCGGTGCCCACACAGGGCCTGCTCGTCGGCCCGCACCGCGGCTACCAGACGAACCTGCTGGTCAGCGAGGGCGCGGACCGGGTCGAAGCGGCCGGGGCCCTGCTGGACGAACTCGCCGATCTGCGGCTGCGGACCGCCGAGGAGCGGCTGTTCGACGACGCTCCGCACCACGGGATCCCGACGTACGCCATGTTCCTGGACAGCACCGACGTACGGGCCCTGCGCGCGGCCGGAGTGCGCGCCGAGCCCGTCCTGTGCGCCGCCGACGCGTGGATCCGCACCGAGGGCGAGGACTTCGGCGGCTGGATGCGCACGCTGCCGTCCAAGCGGCGCGGCGAGCTGATCCGCCGGGACCTGCGGCGTTTCGACGACGCCGGCTACCACTTCATGGAGAAGCCGCTGGCCGAGTGCTGGCAGGAGGCGGCCCTGATGTCCCAGGGCACGCAGGCCCGTTACGGGCAGCCCGCGGACGTGGGCGTGCTCGCCGAGTCACTGCGGGTCCAGGCCGAGGCGATGGGCGACGCCGCGCGCGTGCTGATGTGCGCCCGGGACGGCGAACCCCCGGTCGGCTTCCTGCTGTTCTACCGCTGGGGCGACGCGACGTTCCTGAAGGGCGCCGGATTCCACTACGACCGGCTGGTGGGCGCCGCGGAGTACTTCAACCTCGTGTACTACGAGCCGATCCGCGACGCGCTGCGCGCCGGCCGGCGCCGGCTGCACGCCGGGATCGCCTCCACCGACACCAAGGCGATGCGCGGTGCCGAGGTCCGCCCCCTGTGGATGCTCGACGTGTTCGGCGACGGCACCGGCAACGACGTGATCCGCGCGTACAACGCGGCGCAGCTGCGCGAACTCACCGAATCCTCCACGGCGGTGGCCAAGGCGGTGGTCGAGGACGACTGGATGGAGTTCTGTTGAGTTCCCGTCTGCTGATCAACCGGGACTACGGCCGCTTCTGGCTGAGCCAGGTGCTCACCAGCGTCGCGTCGAAGAGCATGACGATGGTCTTCCCGCTGCTGGCCACCCTCTCGTTCGCGGCCTCGCCCTTCGAGGTGGGCGTGGTCGCGGCCGCCCAGTACGTGCCCGTGCTGGTGGTGACCCTGTTCGTCGGGGTCTGGCTGGACCGCCGGCCGAGGCGCCCCACGCTGCTGTTCACCGACGTCGCGGGCGGGGTGGCGCTGCTGGTCGTGCCGGTGCTCAGCGGTCTCGACGCCTTCCGCCTCGGCGTGCTGTACGCGGTCGCCTTCGGGTTCGGCTCGCTGGTCGCGATCGCCGAGGTCTGCGCGCAGGCCTATCTGCCGAGCCTGGTCCCCGAGTCCGACCTGGTCGCCGCGATCGGGCGGCTCGAAGCGGTGTTCACGCTGGTCGTGGTCGCCGCGCCGGGCCTCGGCGGCCTGCTCATGAACTGGCTGGGCGGCTCCGGCGCGGTGCTGACGGGCGCGGTGCTCTATCTGATCGCCGCGCTGGTCCTGATGACCGTGACCCGGCGCGAGCCGCCGGTCGCCGTATCGCAGACGCGCGAGCGTGTGGCCGGCGAGATCGCGGCGGGAGCGCGGTTCCTGCTCTCGGTGCCCCTGCTGCGCACGCTGATCGGGCAGGCGGCGCTGTTCAACTTCTTCGAGCAGGCCATGCTGACCCTCTACACCGTGTATGCGGCCTCCGTCGTCGGCATCACGCCCGCGCTGCTCGGCCTGACCGTGACGCTCGGCGCCATCGGCTCCATGCTCGGCGCGGTCGCCGCCGCGCAGGCCGAACGCAGATGGGGGCTCAAGCGCGTCGTGGTGGCCGGCATGGCGATCGCGTCGGTCGCGCCGGTGCTGATCCCCCTCGCCGCGGACCCGGGCGCGCTCACCGTGACGGTCTGGTCGGTCTCCTTCGTGCTGTACGGCTTCGGCCTGACCGTCTACAACGTCTTCAGCACCTCCACGCGCCAGCGCCTCACCCCGGACCGCCTGCGCGGCCGGGTCGCGGCGACCACCCGGCTCGTCGCCTACGGCCCGCTCAGCGCCGGCACCCTGCTCGGCGGCACCCTCGGCTCGCTGTTCGGCACCCGCACCGGCCTGTGGATCGCGGTGGCCCTGCTGGCGGCCTCGTTCCTGCACTTCGTCGTGGCGATACGGCGCACCACGATTCCCGACATGACAAGGACTGGGCTCATGGCCGACCACGGCCACCGACGAGGGGGTGTCGAGGCATGAGCGCGAGAGTGACGGCGGTCAGCAGCAACGGGGAGCACTCGTTCACCAAGCCGAACCGGGAGAGCGTCAGACTGCTCGCGGGGCTCGGTGTGGAGGGGGACGCGCACGCCGGTGTGACGGTCAGGCACCGCGCGCGCGTCGAGCAGGATCCCACCCGGCCGAACCTGCGCCAGGTCCACCTCCTGCACGAGGAACTCTTCGACGAGGTCGGCGAAGCGGGGTTCAAGGTGGCGCCCGGCGAACTCGGCGAGAACATCACCACGCGCGGCATCGATCTGCTCGCTCTGCCGGTCGGGACACTGCTGCGCATCGGCGACCGCGCGGTCGTGGAAGTCACCGGCCTGCGCAACCCCTGCCTGCAGATCGACGAGTTCCAGGACGGGCTGCTGAAGCAGGTCGTCGGCCGCGACGAGGCGGGGAACGTCGTGCGCAGGACCGGAATCATGAGCATCGTGCGCGAGAGCGGTGTGGTGCGCCCCGGCGACCCGATCGAGGTCGAACTTCCCCCCGGTCCGCACCGCCCCCTGGACCGGGTCTGACCGGCGTCCCACGGGGGCAGCGGCGACGTGACAGCCCGGGCCGGACGGCCCGGGCTGTCACGTCGCCCGCACCGCTCAGCCTTCCGTCTGCCAGAACCACGGCTCGTCGAAGGCGGGTTTGAGGTCGTCGAACCACACCGCGTGCTCGTCGAACTTCGCGAAGAACGGCCGTGCCACCCAGCCGGGATCGCGTGCCTGCAGAAACCGGCAGCAGAACGTGTCCTGGCCGGCGATCCGGACGACGCCGTCGATGACCACCTTGCCGGGCGAGGCGGACATCACCGGCCCGCGCGCGGTGCGCTCCAGCCCGGAGACCGAGGAGATCGCGTCGCGGTAGACGGACACCGCCCGGTGCAGCGGCACCTCGAAGTACTGGCTGGCGCCGGTGTCCCGCTCCACGAACATGTAGTAGGGCACCACACCGAGGCCGGTCATCGTCCGCCACATCCGCGCCCACACCGACGGGTCGTCATTGACGTGCCGTACCAGGGGCGCCTGCGCCCGGATGACCGCGCCGGTCTCCCGGATGCGCCGTACGGCCCGCCGGCAGGCCTCGGTCTCCAGCTCGTGGGGGTGGGAGAAGTGCGCCATCACGGCAATGTGCTTGCCCAGCGCGGTGGCTCGCTCCAGGAGCCGCAGCAGCTCGTCCGCGTCGTCGTCGGTGGTGAACCGGTACGGCCAGTAGGACAGCGCCTTGGTGCCGAAGCGGATGTTGCGGATGTGCTCGAAGCGGGGGTCCATGAGCGGGGTGAGGTAGGCCCGCAGCCGCTCGGTGGACATGATCATCGGATCCCCGCCGGTGAACAGCACGTCCGAGACCTCGGGGTGTCCCGCGAGGTAACCGAGCGCCTGCTCCGGCCCGGACACGGCCTGCTTCAGTTCCGGGACGCCGATGAACTGGGCCCAGCGGAAGCAGTATCCGCAGTAGGCGTGGCAGGTCTGGCCCTGTCCGGGGAAGACCAGCACGGTCTCCCGGTACTTGTGCTGCAGGCCGCCCAGCGCCCCGTCCTCCCCCTGGGGCACATTGGCCTGCAGCTGGTCTCCGGGATGCGGATTGAGCCGCAGCCGCGCCCGGTCGACCGCCGCGCGCAGTTCCTCCCGGCCGGCGTTCCGGTCGATCAGCGCGGCGACCTCGTCGTAGACCGGCTCCGGCAGCATGCCGCGGTCCGGGAAGGTGAGCCGGTAGAGGGGATCGTCCGGCGCCCGGTCCCAGTCGATCAGCTCGTCGAGGACGTAGTTGTTGACCTTGAACGGCAGGACCGAGCTGACCACCTCGATGTCCCGGCGGACGTCGGCGCCCAGCCGCTGCACCTGCGGCAGCCCGGCCAGCCGCGCTCCGGGAACCGCCCGCATCCGCATGCGCGACGTGCCGGCCTTGACGGTCATGCCCGCTCCTTCGTCCGGCCCGCGTGCGCGGACCCGGTGGCCGCGAGGACGGCACGGGACAGCGCGCGCAGCGCCTCGTCGACCTGGTCGTCGCTCACCGTCAGCGCGGGCAGCAGGCGCAGCACGTTGCGCAGCGGTCCGCCGATCTGGAGCAGCAGCCCCTGGGAGATGGCCTCCTGCTGGACGCGGAGCGCCCGGGCGGAGTCCGGCCGCCCCTGGGCGTCGGAGAACTCCCAGCCGAGCATGAGCCCGAGTCCGCGGACGTCACCGGTGATGCCGTGGTCGGCCGCGATGCGTGCGAGGCCCTCGGCGAGGGTGCGGCCCTGGCGGGCCGCGTTCGCCACCAGCTCCTCCTGGTCGATGACGTCCAGGGTGGCGAGCGCGGCGGCGCACGCCACCGCGTTGCCGCCGTACGTCCCGCCCTGGGAGCCCGCGGGCGCCGCGAGCATCAGCTTCTCCGAGGTGGCCATCACGGAGAGCGGGAGTCCGCTGGTCATGCCCTTGGCGGCGACCAGGATGTCCGGCTCCACACCGAAGTGCTGGTGTCCCCAGAACCGTCCGGTGCGGCCGAACCCGGTCTGTACCTCGTCCATCACCAGCAGGAAGCCGTGGCGGTCGGCGCGCTCGCGCAGGCCCTGCAGGAAGGCGGTGTTGGCCGGGACGAACCCGCCCTCGCCCAGCACCGGTTCCACGATGAGGGCCGCGGTGTCCTCGGGGGCGGTCACCGTCGCCAGGAGGAAGTCGAGTTCCTGGAGGGCGAACCGGGTGGCAACGTCCTCGCTCCAGCCGTACCGGTAGGCGGCCGGGAACGGCGCGATGTGCACCCCGCTCATCAGCGGCGCGTAGCCCGTACGGAACCGGGGGCTCGACGTGGTCAGCGAGGCGGCGCCCACCGTGCGGCCGTGGAAGCCGCCGTGGAACACGATGACGTTGGGACGCCCCGTGGCCTGCCGGGCCAGCCGCAGCGCCGACTCCATGGCCTCACTGCCGGAGTTGGCGAAGAACAGGGACTGCAGGGGTGCCGGAAGCACCTGTCCCAGCCGCTCGCACAGGTCGAGCAGCGGACGGTGCCGGACCGTCACGTACTGACCGTGGATCAGCTTGCCGGCCTGCCGCGCGATCGCGCTCACCACCGCGGGGTGGCAGTGTCCCGTGCTGGTGACCCCGATGCCCGCGGTGAAGTCCAGATACCGCTGTCCGTCCTCCCCGTACACGTCGAGCCCTCTGGCATGGCTGACGGTCACCGGAGTCGCCTGTTTGAGAACGGGTGATAAGCGTGCCATGGCCTTCCCCTCCGCGTCGGCGCACCCCTGTGGCGCCCCGCCGCCAGCCGACGGTAGTCAGACCGATCACAAAAGGCAACCGGACAGTCGGTTTTTATCTGGTTGACAAAACCACATGGTCGGTTTTCAAATTGGGGGCGGCCAGCACGTCGCTTTCACACCAGCGGCATGGCACCAGGAGCACCAGTGGTCGATCACCTGCCGGTCAGAGCAGGGGAATTGCGAGGGGTCCGATGACTGCGCCGTTACTGGAACTCACCGATCGAGAACGCTCCGCCCTGTGGGACCGTGCCGAACGGATCGTGCACCGAGGTCCCGAGGCCGTCGGCGCCGACGCCCTGCCCGAGCGGGTACGGCAGGCGGTGCTGCGCTTCGGCGAGGACTCGGGCCGGACGGGCTTCATGCTGCTGCGCGGCCTGGAGATCGGCCGGCTCCCGCCCACCCACTCCGGCGGCGAACCCGCGACCCTGCCGGGCCACGGCACGGCCGGCCTGGGCATGATCATCGCCGAGACGCTCGGCACCATGATCGGTTACGCCGACGAGAAGAACGGCGAACTGGTCCACAACGTGCAGCCGCTGCCCGGCGAGGAGACGCGGATCGAAGGCTCCGGATCGGTGGCCTTCGACTTCCACATCGAGAACGTCCACCACGCGCTGCGCCCGGACTTCATCGGCCTGATCTGTCTGCGCCAGGACCACGACAAGGTCGCCGCGACCCGCATCGCCTCCATCCGGGAAGCCGTCGAGCTGCTCAAACCGGAGACGCTGGACGCGCTGCGCCAGTGCCGGTTCTACAGCAACTACCCGGGCTCCTTCACCCGGGACAGCACCGTGGAACCCGCGCCGGCCGGCCCCCACCCGGTCGTCTTCGGCGGCGCCGACAAGCCGTTCATGCGCTTCAACTCGCACAACACGGTCTCCCTCGGCAAGGCGGGCCGCGTCGCACTGCGCGCGCTGGCCGAGGCGCTGGAGGAGGTCTGCCACGAGGTGATCATGCAGCCGGGCGACTGCGCCCTGCTGGACAACCACGTCGCGGCGCACGGACGGTCGGCGTTCACCCCCCGCTACGACGGACAGGACCGGTGGCTGCGCCGGTTCTACTCCATCGGCTCCCTTCCCCGCCCGGTGCTGCAGATGATGGACGGATCACGCGTCATCCCGCCGATCCCGGCCATCGACGGCATCTGGTGAACCGACAGGAGACACCGGTGACCGAACTCGACGCGCTGCTCTCGCTCGCCGACTTCGAGCAGCGGTGGATGGCCGAGGCGGACCGGCCCATCGCCCAGTACGTGGCGGGCGGGGCCGGTTCGGACGGCGTGGTCGCGGCCAACACGGCCGCCTTCGGCGAGGTGTGGCTGCAGCCGCGAGGACTGCACGACGGTCCGCACGCACTCGACACGTCGGTCACGGTGCTGGGCCACACCCTCGCCATGCCCCTCCTGCTCGCCCCCACGAGCCCGCAGCGGCTGGTGCATCCGGACGCCGAACTGGCCACCGCGCGCGCGGCGGTCCGCCACGGCCTGCTCTCGATCGTCAGCACCGACTCGCACTTCCCCTACGCCGACATCGCACGGGCGGCGCCGGGACGCACCTGGTTCCAGCTGTTCCCCTACCGCTCCCGCACCGACGTCGAGGCCACCCTGGCGTACGCCGAGGAGTGCGGGGCCTCGGCCATCGTGATCACCGTCGACGCGTCGTTCGCGGCACGCCGGCTGACCACCCTGCGCGCCGGGTACCGGCTGCCCCCGGGAGTCGACTACGGCACCCTGCGCACGCTGGGCATCCTGCGGGGCGACCCGCCGGTCAGCGGACGGCACGAGAAACTCCCCGTCACCTGGGCCGACCTGGAGTGGATCCGCGGCCGGACCCGGCTGCCGCTGCTGGTCAAGGGCGTGCTGCGGCCGGCCGACGTCCGGCGCTGTGTCGACCTGGGCATGGACGCGACCATCGTCTCCAACCACGGCGGCCGCCAGCTGGACGGCGTCGTACCCGCCCTGTTCGCCCTCCGCTCGGTCGTCGAAGCCGTACCGGACGACCATCCGGTGCTGCTCGACGGCGGCGTCCGGTCCGGGACCGACCTCGCGAAGGCGATCGCGCTCGGCGCACGGGCCGTGTGCATCGGCAGGCCCTATCTGTGGGGCCTCGGACTCGGCGGCCGGCAGGGGGTGGAGCGCGTACTGGCCCTCCTGCGGGCCGAGTTCGACGACGCCCTGCTGCAACTGGGCATCGACACCGTCGACAAGCTGGACGACACCTTCGTGACCACGGCCCGCCGGCTCACCTCCGTGGCCGCCGGCTGACCCGGCCCACGCGGGCGACGAAGCACACACGGACGAGAAGGCGAAGGACACGACAGCGCGGTGGCGGCTCCGAAGCAACACGGCGGTACATCCCCGTCTCCCGTGCGCGCCCCCGGCGGGCACGGGAGCGGCGGAATCCTCCCCGGTATCGCCCTGGCGGTCGGGGCCGCCGTCGCGATGGGCGGCGCGGCCCCCGCGCTGAAGGCCCTGGGCGCCGCCGGTCTGTCGGCGGTCAACATCATCCAGGCCCGGGCGGTCGTGGGCGCCGCGCTGCTCCTGCTCATCGCCGCGGCCGTGCACCGCGGCCGTCTGCGGATCAGGGTCCGCGACTGGTGGCTGGTCCTGCTGTACGGCACGGTCAGCCTCGCCCTGAACCAGGTCGCCTTCACCATGGCCCTGACCCGGCTCCCCGTGGGCATCGCACTGCTGGTGGAGTACCTGTCCCCGGTGCTGGTCGCCCTCTGGGTGCGGCTCGTGCAGCGAAAGCGGCTCTCCGGCCTGGTGTGGGTGGGCATCGCCCTCACCCTCGCCGGTCTCGCGCTGACCGGGCGCATCTGGTCCTCCGGCGGCGGCCTCGACCGGGCCGGCCTGGCGCTGGCCCTGCTGGCCGCGCTGACCCTGGCCGGGCGTTTCCTGCTCGCCGAACGGGGCCTGCGCGTCTACGAACCGCTCGTGATGTCGGCATGGGGCACCGCCGTGGGCGCCGCCGCCCTCACCCTCGTGGGCCTGTTCGAACCCTTCCCCTTCGACGCGCTCCGCCGCGAGACCGCGCTGAGCGGCTGGTCCCTTCCGGTGTGGGCGCTGGTGATCTGGGTGGGCGTGATCGGCATGGCCGGCGGGCTGGCGCTCGGTGTCGCGGCGCAGCGCCGGCTGCCGCCGACCTCGGCCAGCCTGATGCTCACCCTGGAGGTGGTGGCCGGAGCCGTCCTCGCCTACCTGGTGCTCGGCGAGGTGCTGACACCGCCGCAGCTGGCCGGATCCCTGCTGATGCTCCTCGGCATCGTGCTGGCCCAACTGGCCGCCCTGCGGCGCCGGCCGGGCGGCCGGCTCACAGGTCCAGCACCAGACGGGGGCCGCGGGAGCGGGAGACGCAGATGAGCATCAGGTCGCCGGCCGCGCGCTCCTCCTCGGTCAGGAGGCTGTCGCGATGTTCCGGGGTGCCGCCCAGCACGGTGGTCTCACAGGTGCCGCAGGTGCCCTCCTCGCACGAGGCCAGCACCGCCACCCCCGCGTCCCGCACCGCCCTGAGCAGCGAGGTGCCGGCGGGCACGAGGACCGACCTGCCGCTGCGCCGCAGCACGGCCTCGAAGCTGGTGTCCGCTCCCGCCCGCACGGCGCCGGGAGCCGCGGCGGCGGTGAACCGCTCGGTGTGCAGCGTCAGCCGGGGCAGGGCGGCACAGCGCTCCCGCACGGCTTCCAGCAGCGGCTCGGGACCGCAGGCGTAGACCCGCGCGCCCGCCGGCGCCTCGGAGAGCAGTCCGGCGATGTCGAGCAGTCCGCACTCGTCCTGCGGCACGACCGTGACGCGGTCGCCGTAGACCGCGAGTTCGGGCAGGAACGCCATGGACGCCCTGGTCCGGCCGCCGTAGGCCAGCCGCCAGCGGACGCCGTCGCGCTCGGCCGCGGCGAGCATGGGCAGCAGCGGGGTGATGCCGATGCCGCCCGCGATGAACAGCAGGTCGTCGGCGGGCAGCAGGGGGAACCGGTTGCGGGGGCCGGTGGCCCGCAGCCGCATGTGCACCTCGGCCTTGTCGTGCAGCTCCGCCGACCCGCCGCGCCCGTCGGGCTCGCGCAGGACGGCGATGCGCCAGGTGCCGGGCCGCTCGCCCCGGCCGCACAGCGAGTACGGGCGTACGAGCCCGGACGGCAGCAGCAGATCGACATGGGCTCCGGGCGCCGCGGCGGGCAGTGCGCCGCCGTCGGCGGCCGCCAGCTCCAGGCCCAGTACGCCCGCGGCGAGTTCGGTCCGCTCGCTGATCAGGACGTCGAACGTGTCGTCGAACGTGTTGTCGGCCATTCGCCCTCCGGGACTCCTCGCGGACCGGTTACCGGCTGATCTTGCGGATCATCTCGCGCGCCGCGAGGCCGCCCGCGTCGATCGCGACGCTCAGCTCCTGCGTCCCCGGCGGCTCGCTGGCCACGACCTGCTCCAGGACGGTCAGGGCGTCCAGGTCCTGCTGCACCACTTCCTGGTTCATCGTCAGCAGCGCCTGGCCGACGGACGCGTCGTCCAGGGCGAAGTCGCGGACCACGGCCCAGAAGTCCCAGGTGCTGTGCTCGGTCTCGGGGGTGAGCCCGTGCAGGATCTTCACGTGCGCGCCGCCCTCGTCGCCGTTCGGGCCGACCGGTGTGCCGTGCGGGGCGACCCGGACGTTGTTCACCCAGAACGCCGGCGGCTGGAAGTACACGTCCTGCCAGCGGTCGATCGGCGTGGTGTACCCGGTGGTCTTCTCGTAGAAGGGCGGGCACGCCACGGCCTCCATGTGGCGGGAGAACTCGATCCGGTCGCGCTCCTGGTCGACGCGGGTGGTGAACGGGGTGCGGGCGATCTCCGGCGTGCCGATCAGGCCGGCGTGCAGATACGTCTCGTGGGACAGGTCCATGAGGTTGTCCACCAGCAGGCCGTAGCGGAACGGCGAGTGCGCCATGTCCTCGACCGACGCCCACGCGGGGTCGTCCAGCCAGTGCGCGTCCGGCACCAGGTCCGGGTCGGCCTTGCTCTGGTCGCCGATCCAGATCCAGATCCACCGGTCGCGCTCCACCAGCTGGTACCGCGGCACCCGCGCGGTGCGCGGCACCCGGTCCTGGCCCGGTACGAAGGTGCAGGTACCGGAGCAGTCGAAGACGAAGCCGTGGTAGCCGCACTCGATGGAGTCGTCCTGGAGCCGGCCCAGCGACAGCGGGTAGCGGCGGTGCACACAGCGGTCCGCGAGGGCCACGGGCGCTCCGTCACGGCCGCGGTAGAGCACGACCGGCTCGCCGCATATCGTCCGGCCGAGCAGTTCCCGGCCCACCTCCCTGCTCCAGGCGGCCACATACCAGTAGTTCTGCGGAAACGCACTCATCGAGCACTCCTGAAATATCGGTGGGCGCAATTCGGCGGCCACCAACAATACGTGCGACAAGCACCCTGTCAATCGAGTCCCGGTACTCTACTCGGCCTTGTGGATTGCGACTTGACATTCCCGAATCATTACGACTTCCTTAAGTGACGTCCCGTCGATCAGGCACCTTCCTGCCCGCAGTTCCGGGGCGTTCTCCCAACCATCTGTCACCGCGACGGCCTCCATGCGCCACGTGGTCGCATCCGGCGTGAGAGGAATCCCCATGGAAGTGGTCCACCACTCCTCCGGAAAGAGCCTGCGGCTGAGCCGCCTCATCAATCCGGTCTCCGGCCGGACCTTCGTGGTGCCTCTCGACCACTCGGTCGCCGACGGCCCGGTCGCCTCCGCGCCCGCCTTTCGTGACATCGCCCGCGCGGTGTCCCGCAACGGCGGCGACGCGTTGCTGGTCCACAAGGGCCGCATCCGGTTCCTGCCGGGCGACGTCCTGCGCGGCACGGCCCTCGTGGTCCACCTCAACGGCATCACCCGGCACGCCCCCGACGCCAACGCCAAGGTCCGCCTCGCCGAGGTCGAGGAGGCCCTGGAGCGGGGGGCCGACGCGGTCAGCATCCACATCAACATGGGCTCCGACACCGAGGCCGAGCAGCTGGGCGACCTGGCCCGGGCCGCCGACGGCTGCAGCCGCTGGGGTCTGCCGCTGATCGCCATGGTCTATCCGCGCGGGCCCCGGGTGAGCGACCCGACCGACCCCGAGCTGGTGGCGCACGCCGCGAGCCTCGCCGCCGACATCGGCGCGGACATCGCGAAAGTCCCCTACACCGGCTCACCGGTCACGATGGCCGAGGTCGTCCGCAGTTGCCCGATCGGCGTCATCACCGCCGGCGGTGCCCCGCTGGGCGACCGGCAGCTGACCCGGACCGTCGGCGAGGTCGTCGCCTCCGGCGCGCTCGGCGTGGCCATGGGCCGCAACGTATGGGCCTCGCCCGACGTCGCGGCCTCCGTGCGCCTGGTCGCCGACGCCCTGCACCAGCCGGCCGCGGCCCGCGCCGGCGACAGCGCTCCCGCCCCCGCCGCACCGGTACGCCCCGCACCCCTGCCCGAGCCAGTCCAGATCTGACCGACCATGCCGAGGAGTTCGCAGTGAAGCTCACCTGGATCGACGTCCGCGGTCTGAAGGACATCGCCACCCCCGTGATCGAGGAGGCCGTGCACGTCGGCGTGGACGGGTTCGTCTCCGACGACCCCGAACTGCTCGCCTCGATCCCGCCGAGCAAGCGCAGAGTCGGCCTGATACTCCCCGACACCCCGAAGCCCGCGGCCGAGAAGCTGGCCCAGACCGCCGACCTCCTGATCGTCGACCACACCCTGGCCGGGCAGTACGAACCCGCCTCGCCCGACGCGGAGAAGGGCGTGTTCGTCACCGTCACCGGCGAGGAGTCGCTCGACGTGGCCTGCACGGTGGCGGCGAGCGCCGCCTGGACGGTGGTGGAGTTCCAGCAGGACCCCAGCAAGATTCCCCTGGAGATCCTGCTCGGTGCCACGGACAAGGCCGAGGGCAAGCTGGTCACCGTGGTGACCGACCTGGAGGACGCCGAGATCACCCTCACCGTGCTGGAGCGCGGGCCCGAGGGCGTCCTGCTGCGGCCCGCCGCGGTGGGCGAGGCGACCGCGCTCACCGACATCTGCCGGGAGAGCACCGAGCAGCTCCAGCTGGAGGAGCTGACGGTGACCCGGCTGGCCCATGTGGGCCTGGGCGACCGGGTGTGCGTGGACACCTGCACCCACTTCCGGCAGAACGAGGGGATCCTGGTCGGCTCGCACGCCACGGGCATGATCCTGGTGAGCAGCGAGACCCACCCGCTGCCGTACATGCCGACCCGCCCGTTCCGGGTGAACGCGGCCGCGCTGCACTCCTACAGCCTCACGCCGGCCAACCGCACCCGCTACCTCGCCGAACTGCGCTCCGGCTCCGAGCTGCTGGCCGTGGACACCGACGGCAGGACCCGGCGGGTCGTGGTCGGCCGGATCAAGATGGAGAGCCGCCCGATGCTGCTGATCGAGGCGGAGTCGCCCTCGGGCGCCACGGTGAACGTGATCGCCCAGGACGACTGGCATGTGCGGGTGCTCGGCCCCGGCGGCAGCGTCCACAACATCACCGAGCTGAAGCCGGGCGACGTCATCCTCGGCTACGCACTCACCGACCAGCGCCATGTCGGCTACCCGATCCGGGAGTTCCTGCACGAGCAGTGACCCGGCCCGCGCCCCGGCCCCCTCGACCGTACGACCGGCCGAGGGGGCCTTCGCCGTCTCAGCTCAGCCGGAGGAGCGCGTCCTTCGTCGCCTCGTCGGCCGGGAAGCGGGCCAGCAGATGGATGCGCGGGTCGTCCGCGGCGATCAGCTTCGACTGGCGCAGGGTGAGCCGGCCGGCCCTCGGGTGCGCGAAGTGCTTGTGCACGGTCCGGTAGTCGGCGACGTCGTGCCGCTGCCAGTGCCGGGCGAAGTCCGGGGTGTGGGCCAGCAGATCGGCCACCACCGCCGCGTAGCGGGGGTCCGCGGGCTCCTCGTCGGCGCGCATCCGGAACTGGGCGAGCACCTGGGTGGCCTGGGCCTCCCAGTCCGTCATCAGCGAACGCGCGGGCGGCCAGCCGAAGATGACCCACAGCATGTTGCGGCGCGCGGCCGGCAGTGCGCCGAAGTCCGTGAAGAGCGCCGCCTCCGCCCGGTTCCAGGCCACGACGTCCCAGTGGTGGTCCAGCAGTACCGCCGGGTTGGGCTGCAGGGCGTCCAGCATGGCTTCGAGCTGCTCGTCGCGTACGGGGCAGCCGCGCACCTCGCCGAGGTCCGGGGGCAGTTCGTCACTGAGCCGGTACAGGTGCCGGATCTCCGGTGCGGAGAGTCTCAGGGCTCGCGCGAGCGAGGCGAGAACCTGACGCGAGACCTTGATGTCCCGGCCCTGTTCCAGCCACGTGTACCAGCTCAGGCTCACCCCGGCGAGCGAGGCGACCTCCTCGCGGCGCAGCCCGGGAGTCCGGCGGCGCGAGAAGTCGGAGATTCCCACTTCGTCGGGTGACAGGCGCTCGCGCCGTGACCTCACGAACGCCCCGAGCGTACGGCGGCCGGTGTCGCCGGAATCCGTCATGGCTGCCATCGGCACAGGTTAACAGCCGCACGCCGGCCGTCCCGGAATGCCCGGCGCCGACCCCATTCGACTCGGCCACGGCGCAATGGGGCCATGAACGCCATTCCGTATTGCCGTGAAAAGCGCTCCGCACTTGTTCAAGTGTTCTTTATGGGCGGTTGAACGGACGCGGCGGCGTACGCGGTCACGAGCCTGTGAGTTTTTGTCTCCTGGCTGTCCGCCCGCCGGCGGCCGACGCTTGTGTCGGATCACCTGTTCGCGTTCCGTGGAAAGGCCCTGCGATGTCCCACGACGTTCAGCCCGAGACGACCGGAGCCGCCCTGCCGCCGAGCGCGCGGGCCGACTCGCCACCGAAGCCGCAGACCGCGGCGCGGGTGCCACCGGCACTCGCCGTGGCCTGCTTCCTCAGCAACTTCGACCGATTCGCCATCACGCCCCTGCTGCTGGCCATCGCCACCGGATTCCATGTCCGGCTCGGCCAGGTCGTGCTGGTCGCGAGCGGCTACTTCTTCGCGTACGGGTGCGCCCAGCCGGTGTGGGGCATGCTGTCCGACCGCTACGGGCGCATGCGGGTCATCCGCTTCACGCTGTGCGCCGCGGTGGTGTGCGGGCTGGCGTCCGCGGCCGCCCCGACCCTGACCGTGCTCGTGGTCCTCAGGATCGTCACCGGAGCGTTCTTCGGGGCGGTGGTCCCCGCCTCCCTGACGTACGTCGGCGACACCGTCCCCGCGGCCGTACGCCAACGGGCCCTGTCGGACCTGCAAGTGGCCCTCGCCATCGGCACCGCGGCCGCCACCCTGGTCGCCGGCGCGGTGGCCGCCCTGTTCAGCTGGCGCGTGATGCTCGCGCTGTCCGCCGTCCTGGCCGCGATCACGGTCGTCGGCATGCGCGGCCTGTCCGAGTCCCGTACCGACGCCACCCTGCGGCGGCCGGCCGAACAGCTCGCCTCGGTGCTGCGGCTGCGCTGGTCCTGGCTGGTCATGGCCTTCGGCCTGGTCGAGGGCGCGGTGCTGCTGGGCTGCTTCACCTTCCTGGCTCCCGCCCTGGAGGACCGGGGGATCGGCGCGCTGGGCGCGGGCGGCGTGACCGCCCTCTACGGCGCGGGCACCCTGGGCTTCTCCCGGCTGCTGAAGCGGGTGGCGATGCGCCCGGCGTGGTCGCTGCTGGCCGCGGGCGGCGTGATGATGGCGGGCGGCTTCCTCGTCGCCTCCGCCGGTCTGAACGTGTGGGGGATCGGCGCGGCCGCGATCCTGCTGGGCGGCGGCTGGTCCTTCTTCCACTCCTCGCTGCAGAACTGGGCCACCACGCTGGTGCCCGCGGCCCGCGGCACCGCGGTCGCGCTGTTCGTGGCCTCCCTGTTCGTCGGCAGCGCGATCGGCTCGGGCCTCGGCGGACCGCTCGCCCAGCACGGCCACTACCAGCAGCTGTTCCTCCTCGCGGCCGCCACGGCCGTACCCCTGACCGTGCTCGCCGCCTGGCTGCGCACCCGGTACACGCCTAGCGGCTCCTGACCTCCACCGGCCGCGGCACCGCAGACTCCAGGGCACCGTCCTTTCCCCCGGGGACGGTGCCCTGGTCACGCCTGGCGACGAGCCGGTACACGAGGGCCGGCAGCACCAGGCCCACGATCCACGAGACGTCCGCGCCGCCGAGCCGGGAGACCAGCGGCCCGGTGTACAACTCGCTGGACAGGAACGGAAGTTGTGCCAGGACGCCGATCGTGTAGGTGGTCAGTGCCCGTACGTTCCACGCGCCGTAGCGGCCGCGGGGGTCGGCCAGCGCCGCGATGTCGTACCGCTCCCTGGACAGCAGATAGAAGTCGACCAGGTTGATCGCGCTCCAGGGCGTGAAGAAGATCAGCAGGAACAGCAGGAAGGTCGAGAACGACTCCAGGAAGTGCCCCCGTCCCAGCAGCGCCAGGGCCGTGCCGGTGAGCATGATGGCGCCGACGTACAGGGCCCGGGCGCGGGGACCGACCGGGCCGAGCCGGCGGAAGCCGCTGATCCCGGTGATCACGCTCATGAAGCCGCCGTAGGTGTTGAGCACGTTGACCGTCAGCTTCCCGAAGGCGACGGCGAAGTACAGCAGCAGGGTGACGGCCGCCGAGCCGCCCATGCCGACGACGCGCCCGACCTCGTCGCCGTCCCCGCCGCCGTGCCAGGCGGCCGCCAGCGCCCCGAAGCCCATGGACCACTGCGCGCCGAGCACACTGCCGCCCAGCGTCGCCCAGAACACCGAGCGCGGCCGGGTCTCGCGCGGCAGATAGCGGGAGGAGTCCGCGACGTACGGGCCGAATCCCAGCTGCCACGAGGCGGACAGGGACATGGCCAGCAGGAACAGCGGCGCCGAGAAGTGGTGCGCGGCCAGGATCGTCCCCAGCGGCGTGGCGTGCGCCATCCGCACGCCCAGGTAGAGGAAGGCGACGGCGCCCACCGCCGCCGCGATCTTTCCGACCCGGTGGATCATCCGGTAGCCGACCGCCGCCGTCACCGCGGTGGCCACGGCGAAGACGACGATGCCGGCCGTCTCGCCGGTGTGCGCGAGGTGGCCCACGGCCTGCCCGGCGAGCACGCTGCCGCTCGCGAAGAACCCGATGTACATCGTGACCGAGCAGACCAGCGGCACCACCGCGCCCCGCACCCCGAACTGGGCCCGGGAGGAGATCATCTGCGGCAGCCCGAGCCGCGGCCCCTGGGCGGCGTGCAACGCCATGACCGTCCCGCCGAGCAGATTGCCCGCCAGCAGCGCCACCAGGGACCACAGTGCGTCGAGCCCGAACACCACGGCAAGCGATCCGGTCACCACCGCGCTGATCTGCAGATTGGCGGCGAACCAGAGCGAGAAAAGACTGGACGGCCTGCCGTGCCGCTCGCTGTCGGGTATGAAATCGATGGAGTGCCGCTCGACGATCCCACCTGGCCGGTGTGTCTTTTCATCCCTCGGCATGAAAATCTCCACAGCAGAATTCCGGCGAATAGTGAGCGCCATGATGGCCATGTCCGCGAAACGAATGTCAAGAACGGCCGACGCTCAACTCACCACTGCCGAGGGATGTTTCGGCGACCGCTTTCAGTCCGTGCCGTGCAACGACACCGCGCTCACCGGGCAGGCCCGCACCGCCTCCCTGACCATCGGGTGGTCCGCGGCGGCCGCCTCGCGGCCGGGGAGGATCTCGCTGAACCCGTCGTCGTCCTGGGTGAACACGTCCGGCGCCGTCAGCGCGCACATGCCCGCGCCCACGCACCGCTCCCTGTCGACCTGGATCCGCATGGCGCTCACCACTGCACGGGCAGTTCGAGCAGCCCCGCGATCGTCGAGTTCGCGGGCTTGGGGCGGATCTCCTCGGGCGGGACGGCGAGCCGGAGATCGGGCAGCCGCTCGAAGAGGGAGCCCAGCGCGATCTCCAGTTCCATGCGTGCGAGATTCTGGCCGAGGCACTGGTGGGCCCCGAAGCCGAACGCCAGATGGTGGCGCGCGGAACGGTCCCAGTCGAGGCCTTCCGGCTGCGGGAAGAACCCGCCGTCCCGGTTGATGAGCGCGGTCATGAAGATCACGCCCTCGCCGGCCCGGATCGTCCGGCCGGCCACCTCGATGTCCTCGGCCGCCACCCGCAGGATCCAGTTCGAGACCGACAGATACCGCAGCAGCTCCTCCACCACGACGGTCCTCGACGTCTCACCGGACCGCAGCGCCGCCAGCTGCTCGGGATGGCTCAGCAGCGTCAGCACGCCGAGCGAGACCATGTTGGCCGTCGTCTCGTGCCCCGCCGCGAGGAGCAGCTCCGCGAGCCCGACCAGTTCCTCGCGGTCCAGGGGGCCCTCCGGGGTGTCCACGCGGATCAGCTCGTCGATCAGCCCCTCGCCCGGCTCGCCGCGCTTGCGGTCGACCAACTCGCCCAGGTACCGCTCCAGTTCCGCCCTGGCGGCGGCGACCTCTTCCACCGTCTCGCCGGACAGCAGCCGCTGGGAGCACTCCTCGAAGAACTCGTGGTCGCCGTACGGCACGCCCAGCAGGGTGCAGATCACCATGGACGGCATCGGCAGGGCGAAGGCGGGGACCAGGTCCGCGGGGGAGCCCTGGCGCTCCATCGTGTCGAGCAGTTGGTCCACGATCTGCTGGATGCGCGGGCGCAGTGAGGCGTTCCGCTTCAGTGTGAAGTGCGGGATCAGCAGGCGGCGCTGGGCGTTGTGCTCGGGGTCGTCGACCGCGATCAGCTTCACACCGCGCGACCTGACCTTGGCGAACTGCTCGGACGGCGCCGGGAATCCGGGCCTGGCGCGGTCGGAGGACAGGCGCGGGTCGGCGAGCAGGTCGCGGGCCAGCCCGTGCCCGGTCACGGCCCAGGCCGCCCGTCCGTCCCAGAGCGTGACCCGGCCGAGCGGATGGGACGCGTGCAGCGGGGCGTAGCCGGCGGGCGGCTGGTAGGGGCAGCCGCGGGGTTGCGGGAAGGGGACGGGAGCGTCGAGGCCGCCGGGGTCCTGAATCCCCGGGTTCGTCGCGGAGTGCGTCATGGGTTCGGTTCGCCTCACAATTGCTTGGTCGTGGGGGGTGGAGTCCGTGATTCCGTGCTTCCTCGATATGTGATGCTCGGTGCACCCATCCGGCACACCGGAAAAATCAGCCAGTCCGTACGGACACGGGACGGGGCCGGAATCGACGGCGGATCTCCAACGGGAATCCAGCGAATTTCCGGCGGGGGTCCAGCGAATTTCCAGAAAGAATCCGGACGGGGTCGGCACGGACCGCCGGCCGGCGCGGGAGCCGCACACGCGGGTGCCTGATGCCGGACGTACGGGACCGCTGATGCGCCGATGTGCTTACGACATATACAGTTGACGGGCGGGGGCAACGGGAGTCGCGCGAGCAGACGTCGAGGCGCGCACGTCGAAAGGGAGGGCCCATGGCCGGCCGGAACGCCAGGGAGCAGCACAGGCAGCGCGACCCGCGAGCGAGCCTCGCCCTGCTGTGGGGCGAGCAGGGGCCGCCCACCCGGGGCCCCAAGCCGAGCCTCACCCCGCAGCGGATCGCCGCCGCCGCCGTCGAACTCGCGGACACGGACGGGCTGGACGCCCTCTCCATGAACAAGGTCGCCGCGGGCTTCGGTCTCTCCGCGATGGCCCTGTACCGGTACGTCCCCGGCAGGACCGAACTCGTCGAGCTGATGGTGGAGTCGGCGCTGGCGGCGGCCCCCGACGCGGCCGTGGCGCCGGACGGCGACTGGCGGGCCGCCGTACGCGAGTGGACCCGCCGGTGCGCCCGCGTCTACGCGGCCCACCCCTGGCTGCTCACCGCCACCGCGATGCGCCGGCAGCGGATGGGCCCGAACCAACTGAGCTGGCTCGAAGCGGCACTTGCCGCCCTGGAACCCACCGGCCTCGGCGCCGCCCAGCGCCACCAGGTCTTCCTGCTGCTGATCGGGCTCGTCCGCAACCTCGCGCAGCAGCAGGGCGACCACGACGAGGAGCAGGACCGGGAGTGGAACCGGCTCACCGCCGAGCTGCTCGCCCGGCACGCCGACCGCTACCCGGCGCTGACCAGGGCTATCGCCGAAGGCGCCTTCGGCCCCGACGACGACACCGACCCCCTGGAATTCGGCCTCGACCGGATCGTCGACGCCGTCGACGCCCTGATCGGCTCCCGCACCTGACCGACCCCCGGCCTCGCTCCCGGGTACCGGATCCCGCCCCTATGCCGCACGTCACATCCGAGCCGCCTGCTTGCGTCTGGTGGGCATCGGCTGACGAGACGATGAGCCCACGGCAGGAGCGCGCGAGGGCGACCACGCGCCGCGTGGTGATCCTGGGGGCCGGGTGCGCGGGCCTGGCGGCGGCCGTCCGGCTCGCGTCCCGGACCGGGGGACGCGGGGGAGGGGCGGCGGCCGAGATCACCGTGGTGATCGCGCAGGACCGGTTCACCGGACGCATGCGGCCGCACATGACGGCGACCGCGCAGCCGGCAGCCGAGCTGGACATCCCGGAGCTGCTGGAGGGCACGGGCGCGCGGTTCGTGCGCGGCTGGGTGACGGCGGTGGACGCCGGGGCACGGACCGTGCGCATCGACGACGACCGGGTCCTGCACTACGACACGCTGGTGTACGGACCCGGCAGCGCGGCGGACACGTCGGCGGTGCTGGCTCAGCCGCCGGCTCTACGGCGACCAGACGGCCGAGCCGACCGGGCAGGAGATGCGGCAGGCCCTGGACCACTTCGCCCACACGGCGGACGGTCGCCGGGCGCCGCCCGCCCGGCGCGACGCGGCCGGGCCCCCGGTGTGTGGCGGAGAGGGCAGGATTTGAACCTGCGTGGACCTGGTGTGGGTCCGACCTCGGGCTGCTGCCCCGGTCCCCGATAAGCCGCTCCGGGCACCTCTCCTCGCTCCCGGCCCCCGCGGTGTCCCGCGGTGCCGTTCACGAGTACGACGATGCCAGGCCCGGCTGACGCGGCGCTGACACACGCCCTTCGGCACGCTCACCCCGCCGTGCTGGCGTCCGGGGCCGTCCCGGATTTCGTGTGGAGGACTTCGCGGGCCTGGTCCGCGGCGCGGGCGAGGCTCTCGGAGACGAAGTCGAGGAAGCGGCCGATGTTCTCCAGGCGGACGGCGGCCGGGGTGCCGGGGACAAGGATGTCCACGCCCTGGCGTGCGGTCTCGGCGACCTGGGCGGTGGAGCGGACGCTGGACATCATGGACTGGTACCAGACGTCGTCGTCGATGGCGTAGCGCTCGCGGCGGCGTTCGTCGCGGTCCCGGCGGACGAGGTCCTGACTCTCCAGGAACGCGATCGCCTTGGAGATGGACGCCGGGCTGACCTGGAGGCGCTGGACGAGTTCGGATGCGGTGAGGCTGCCCGCGTCGCTGGTGCAGAGGCAGGCCATCACCCGGGCCATCATCTTGGGCGTGCCCGAGGCCATGAAGACGGTGGTGAGCGTCTCCTCGTACTCGCGCACCGCCGCGGCGTCGCGCCCATGGGGCTGCGGGGGCGTCGTCGTGTCGCGGGGCGTGGCCGGCTTGCGCCGGTGGGCGCGGCGCTCGGTGGCGCGGTGGGCGAGGTCGGCGCGGTAGGCGGTGGGGCCGCCGTTGCGCATGACCTCGCGGGTGACGGTCGAGGTGGGGCGGTCGAGGCGGCGGGCGATCTCGGCGTAGGCGAGGCCGTCGGCCAGGCCCAGCGCGATCTGCTGGCGTTCGGGCTGCGTGAGCCTGCCTCCGGGCATCGCGGTCTCCTTCGTGTTCCTCGGTGTTGCCACTCTAGCGTTCACCTCCATTCCATTGCAACGCAACGGGTGAACTGCATTGCGTTGCCGTTCAGGCCACTGCAACGATTTATCGGCCTCTACCTGCGAAAATGTCATTCATGCGCAACGAACTTGTTGTCTCATCCTTGAACGCAACGTAGCGTTTCTCATGTCAGAAACGACGAGCCCAAGGAGCCCACCATGCAGAAGTTCGCCACCCCCGCCCCGATCTCCGCCGTCCTCGACATCCCCGCCGGACGCATCCAGTTCATCGCCGCCGACCGCGGTGACACCACGGTCGAGGTCCTGCCCGCGAACCCCGGCAAGAGCCGTGACGTGAGGACGGCGGAGCAGATCGAGGTCGCCTTCCGCGAGGGCGTCCTGCGCATCACGACCCCGCAGGCGAAGAACCGGCTCCTCGGTCACTCCGGATCCGTCGAGGTGACCGTCAAACTGCCCGCCGGCTCGCGCATCGAGGCGAAGGCGGAGGCCGCCGAGTTCCGGGGCGTCGGACGGCTCGGCGACGTCGCCTTCACGGGCGGCTACCGCTCGGTCAAGGTCGACGAGGCCGCGAGCGCCCGCCTCAGCTCGCACGACGGCGACGTCTCGGTCGGCCGCCTGACCGGCCCCGCGGAGATCAGCACCCAGCGCGGCGACATCCAGGTCGCCGAGGCAGCGCGCGGCGCGGTCACGCTGAGCACCCAGCAGGGCGACATCTCGGTCGGCGCCGCCCGCGGCGTCTCCGCCTCGCTGGACGCCGGCACCAGCTACGGCCGGATCCACAACGCGCTCAAGAACGCCGACGGCACCGCCGGCCTGAACATCCACGCGACCACCTCGCACGGCGACATCACCGCCCGCAGCCTGTGAACCCGCAGCTCGCAACAAGGGGGAACTCCTCATGACCGACCTGGCCATCGCGGCGCACGGGCTGCGCAAGTCCTACGGGGACAAGACCGTCCTCGACGGCATCGACCTCCGGGTGCCCGCCGGCACGATCTTCTCTCTCCT